>JAYSUY010000021.1:0-2482 GCA_043718855.1 Saprospiraceae bacterium
CCCGTCTGCGGCAATCTTGTCTACCGATGCTGCGCCCCGCGGGGGCTAAAACCCGCTGCGGCAATCTTGTCTACCGATGCTGCGCCCCGCGGGGGCTAAAACCCGCTGCGGCAATCTTGTCTACCGATGCTGCGCCCCGCGGGGGTTTCGCCGCTGCCTTCAAACCCGCTTTCAAAGTTTGGTGAGTTTGCCCTGGTTCCGCTTATCGTTCATCGTTTTTGCCTAAGTGGCCCGCTAAAATTAGTTTAGGTTATCTCGCAAAGACGCAGAGGCGCAAAGTGTGCAGCATCAAAACTTTGCGCCTCTACGCCTTTGCGAGATATTTGTGTCGTGGTACTTACCGAAGTGTGCAGCACGAAGGCGGGACTGCCACCTTCCGTTTTTTGCAAGATATTTGCCCCCACAATTCAAATTCATGGAGCACAAACAAACCATCGAACAACTCAACGCCGTGCTGGGCCAACTCAAGGAAACCTTCATCGGCAAGGACGACATCATCGACCTCATGGGCATCTGCCTCGTGGGGCGTGAAAACCTCTTCCTGCTCGGCCCGCCCGGAACCGCCAAAAGCGCGATGGTACGCGAACTGGCCAAGCGCATTCACGGTAACACTTTCGAATACTTACTCACCCGCTTCACCGAGCCGAACGAACTGTTCGGCCCCTTCGACATCCGCCGTCTGCGCGAGGGCGAACTCGTGACGAACACTGAGGGGATGCTGCCAGAAGCCAACCTCATTTTTCTGGATGAACTGCTCAACGCCAACAGCGCCATCCTCAACAGCCTGCTCATGGTACTCAACGAGCGCATCTTCCGCCGGGGCCGCGAAACCCGCGACCTGCCCGTGCTGATGATACTCGGCGCGAGCAACCACCTCCCGCAGGACGAGGCGCTGCAAGCCCTGTTCGACCGCTTCCTCATCCGGGTGCGCTGCGACAACGTGGAGCCGCACCAACTCAGCAGCGTACTTGATGCGGGCTGGCGATTGGAGCGCAAAACGGCTACCGAAGAACAGTTCAATATCGCCTACGAAGACCTCTTACGCCTCCAATCGGCCATCGCTGGGGTGGATTTGCAGGACATCCGCCCGGCTTACCTCGAACTGGTGCAGCAACTCCGCAACGCTGGGGTGCAGGTGTCTGACCGCCGAGCCGTAAAACTCCAGCGGCTCATCGCCGCCAGCGCACTGCTTTGTCATCGCCAGCAGGCCATCCGCTCGGATATGTGGGTGATGCGCTACATCTGGGACACCGAGGAGCAGCGCGAAGTCATCGCGGGTATCGTGGCGGCAGTGGTGGGAAAAGACCCTGCAACCGCTCAACAGCACCCCCGCGCCGCACAGGATACCCAGCCCAATGCCGACGACATCCACCACGAGGTGCTGAATTTGAGCGAAAAATGGAACAGCCCCGACCTCTCGCTTTCCGAACGGGCCATCATCAAAGACCGCCTGCGCTACCTCAATGGCCGTGTCGCTTGGCTCAGCAACGAGACCCAGCGCAAGTTCGTGCAAGGGCCAATGGACACACTCTGGCAACAAATTTTAGACGTTTGAAAAAGTTGGAAGTTGGAAGTTTGAAGTTTGAAGTTGGGCTTCGGGCTTGAAACCCCCAACTTCAAACTCCAACTGTCAGTAATTTTCCCAAATCCCAAGCTCGAAGCCCAACTTCAAACTTCCAACTTCAAACTTTTTCAAACTTCAAACTCTTGTGATATTCGTTTTTTCTGAAAAAGATGCCCCTGCCCTCGGCACCATCCGCACCCTGCCGGGTGCGAAAGCCGCTCGCCACGAGGGCCACATCTGGCTGCGCATCGCTGAGGAGAAAAATGAAATGCCGCTCATTGCCAAGCAGTTGCCAGCAGTACATACCTACACAGCAGGTCAAGATGGCTTGTTGTTCCCGCCAGGGGGAAGCACTCCTGTCGGTACATTGCCCCAGTTGGCTTGGCGGCCGATGACAGATTTTCTGCCCATCGAACTGCCGCCTTCGGCCCTGCCCGCCCAAGTGAAGGAGCAGGTACCCGGCTTTCGGGTGGTACCCTCTGGCCGGGGCGAGCGCAGCATTGCGCTGCTCACTGACTGGCCCACTTGGGCGCAGTGGGCCGAAGGCGCACCCGAAGCCCGGCTGAACCGCTTGCGTTTCGCCGTGTCGTCCAAGCGGCAGGTGCTGGTGTTGGGCGATATGCTGCCGCCCATCCCTGGCCAAGAATTTTGGAACCGCGACTTGCTGCTGCTGCCCGCTGGCTACGACCTCGAATTCCCGGTACTGGCCGTGCTGGCAAAACAGCGACTCGCCCCCGATAACGATGCCATAATTTTGCTCGACCCCAGCGGGGCTTGGGAAAAAGTACCCGCCAACCAGTTTGTCGCCGCTTTGCGCAGCGCAGTGCGGCGCACGGGGTGGTACTTGAATGAGTTGGAATCTTGAAAAATGGTAGCAATTTAGCCCAGTTGCCCAACACACAGGATTGGGAAACGGAT
>JAYSUY010000201.1:0-2142 GCA_043718855.1 Saprospiraceae bacterium
TGCTCGAATACGACGACGTGATGAACATCCAGCGCGAAGCGATTTACAAAAAACGCCGCAATGCACTCTTCGGCGACCGCCTCGCGGTCGATATCAACAACGCCTTCACCGCCATCACCAACGAACTTGTGCAGGTACACCGCCAGGGCGGTGACTATGATACGTTCCGCATGGATTCCATCCGCATGATTGGTGTTGACCCCGAAATTGACGCGTCGTGGTTCAAATCCGCCCCCGTCGGCACGGTCATCGCCACCTTCCAGCAGCAGGTACTCGATCTCTACGAACACAAATCCAAGCAGGTTGGTGACCGCCTGATGCCCATCATCCGAGATGTACACAGCAAGGAGGGCCATCGTTACCAGCGCATCGTGGTACCGTTCACCGACGGCACCACAGGCTACAACGTGAGTGCTCACATGGAGCAGGCCATCCAGTCGAACGGCAAAACCGTGATGCGCGACATCGAAAAGGTGGCCACCCTCGCGCTCATTGATGATGCCTGGAAGGAGCACCTCCGCAACGTAGATGACTTGAAAGAATCCGTACAGGGAGCCAGTTTTGAGCAGAAAGACCCACTCGTCATTTACAAAATGGAGGCCTACAACCTGTTCGAGGGACTCATCGGCCACATCAATTCCAGCGTCACCTCCTTCCTGCTGAAAGGCACTTTGGCTCTGCCCGATGAGTCGCAAGTACGCCAACAACAAGCCGCTCAGGAACGCGCCGAAGCCCAACGCCGTGCTCAAGCCAGCCGCCTACGTTCCAACAATCAGGGCCAGCAGATGACTGAGGCGCAGGAAGCCGCCCAACGCGCCGCCGCTTCAGCCAGCCACAACGGCCCAGTGCAGCGCGTGCAGCCCATCGTGCGCGAAAAAGTGGTGGGCCGCAACGAACCTTGCCCCTGCGGGAGCGGGAAGAAGTACAAGAGCTGCCACGGGGCAGGAAAGTGAGTGGGCATCAAAAAAGTAGCAGTTACGGGAGCGGCCCGGCGGATGATGTCCGTCGGGCCGCTTGTGTGATGAGGTGTAATCACCTGTCAACCAACACCTATCGCAGCATAGAGGCCGATTTTTATCGGCATAAGATCAATACGTTTTCACCCCCTTCACATAGTACATCTCCAAGTCGCCCTTGTTTTTGGCAGCAATACGGCCGCGCGACTGCCACTCAAATTCGTATTTCGTGAGGGAATGAGCAGACTCGCTGACGTTGACTTGACCTGGCTCGCAGGCCTCTTGCATCCGGGCAGCAATGTTCACCGTGTCGCCCCAGATGTCGTAGGCGAATTTTTTGGAACCCACCACTCCAGCCACCACCGCACCGGTGTGTATGCCGACACGCGCCTCAAAAAATGGCATCCCTCGGTTGAGTCGCTCTGCCTTCATGTGTTGCAAAAAATCTTGAATTTCCAGCGCAGCCTTCACCGTGTCGGAGGGGCTGGAGTTTTTGTCGGAAAGGCCGCTGGCGCAGAGGTAAGCATCCCCGATGGTCTTGATTTTTTCGATGCTGTACTGGCTGATGATGCGGTCGAAGTTAGAAAAACAGTAGTCCAGTTCCTCCACCAGCAATTCAGGGCTGAGCTGCTCGGCGATGTTGGTAAAGCCTTTGAAATCGAGGAACATGACCGTTGCTTGGTCGTATTTCCGGGCGGCCACTTTGTTGTTGGCCTTGAGTTCTTGGGCAATGGCTGAGGGCAAAATGTTGAGCAAGAGGCTGTCGCTGCGCTTTTGCTCTTCTTCAATGCGGGCGTTTTTTTGAGCCAACTCATCCACCGTACGCCGCTTGGCACGGTAGCGGAAGTAAAACAGTCCAGCCAGCACCAGCACAAATGCAGCGATTACACCCAGCAAATTACGCAAAGCATCGCTGCGCGTCTTTTGCGTTTCGGCTTCGGCCAACATGCGCTGCTGCGTCTGGATATCGCGCTCCTGCTGGGCACGCACGATGGAGTCGGCCATCTGCTCCTTGGTCAGCACATCTACCAAGCGGCTTTTGGTTTTCACCAACGAATCCGACTGCTGTCGGGCTTGTTCGATTTGGCTGATGGTGGTCTCTTTCTGCGTAATCTGCTGCTGCGATTTGTCCTGAATTTCTTTGAGTTGAGTTTGGTAGGAGGTTTCGAGCGACTGGCTCTGGCCA
>JAYSUY010000202.1:0-5815 GCA_043718855.1 Saprospiraceae bacterium
CTGAACTACTCAGTTCTGCCGATCTTTTTCTTCCTGCAATTTTTTGTGGACATCCAGAACGTAGTCCAAAGTCACACCAGCAAAGTCGGCAATCTGCTCGATGGTAAGCACAGCCGCCTGCAACATTCTGACGACTGTGTCGTAACGGTGTTTGGCTAAGCCTTGCTCAATGCCTTGTTCGAGGCCTTTCTCAATGCCTTGTTCGAGGCCTTTCTCAAGCCCCTGTTCGAGGCCCTCAAGGTAGAGTTCATCTGTCTGAATGTCGTATTGGATAGGCATAAGGCTGATTTCTTTTCTGACAATAGGCTGCAATTTACGGAGCCTCGACAACACCTGCAACTGCCGCTGGTATTTCTTCAGGCGGTCCACCCGTCCGACGATTTTCAAAAGGTGCTGCAAAATCGCCCGCACAACCTCCACGGGCTTGTCTTGACCAAAATCGCAGAGGATAGCCAGCACGACCTCTTCTGGCACGTTGGAACCAATAAACTGCTCCTTTGGAATACCGCGTAGGTTGATCACTGTGAACTCCAAGTGAAGCCCGCGCAACTCCAACACACTGTTCAACAATCTCACTGGCGGTTCATTGCCAATGTATAGCACGATCTGGTGCAGCGACATCCCTGTTTCGTGGTAAAACAGCGCGTAGTACAGAAATTCCCGACGGCGCATATCCACGTCTGTTGCCTGGATTTCCCAGTGCAGGCCGTAATCCTCTGTCGGATCGTCGTGTATCACCTTTTTGAGGTTGTCCATTTCTCGCTTCAGGGTCACTTGGATTTTCGCCTCCATCGGCTCGGTGCGCGACAGATCAAGCCCTAGCACTTTCCGCACCAAGTGCGGCAGCAGTGGCTCGAAATTTTCCTTAAAAATGCGGTCGTAATCGTTCGGCATAGTGCGCAAATGTATAAAAAACAGCCGCCCGCAGGAGTCATCCCACGAGCGGCCGTTTTTTTTAGTTATGAGGGATAAGTTATGAGTTATGAGCGGAATAACTCATAACCCATAACTCATCACTCACTTGACGACACTCACTGGCACCACCTTGCGGAGGCTGCCACCGTCCACGCGCACGAAGTAGAGGCCAGACGGAACCGTGCTGGCATCCCACGAGTAGCGGGCTTCGGGTGCAGATACGCCGCTGAACACTTGGCTCACAATGCGGCCAGCCGCGTCGGTCACCGTGATGGTCACTTCCGATTCCGTTTCCAGCACCACGTCAATGTTGAGCAGGTCGCTGGTTGGGTTCGGGAAGAGGCGGACGCTGGATGCGCCAGAGAGGAGAGTAGATTGCTCGCCAGTGCGGTCTGCGTTGTTGCCGTTGAAGTTGCTGCCGCAGCCGTTGGCAAAGAAGTAAGCCGAGCCACGGTCGGTCTGAACGCCTATGTCGTCACGGAATGCGCCGACTACTGAGTTGCCGCCGCTGATGCCCACGCTGGTGCCAAAGTTGTCGTTTGTAGCACCGTCGCTGGCCTTCACCTTACCCACCTCACCCCAGAAGTGTGAACCACCCTCGTCTTGGGAGAAGAAGTAAGCAGAACCGCCATCTGCGCCGAGGTCGTCGTCATAGCGGGCGCCCACAATGGCTTCTGTGCCGTCAATGGCTACACTCCAACCGAAGTGGTCGCCGTCTTGGGCATCCGATGCGCCTAATTTGGTGCGCTGGCCCCAGTTGTCGGCACCGCCGAGTGCTTGGGCGAAGACGTAGACAGCACCGTTGTTGTTCAGGCCGCTGTTGTCTTCTAAGTAAGCGCCTACGAGGGCATGCTGACCACTGATGGCGACGCTGTAACCGAAGTTGTCGTCGGCTTGTGCATCAGTGGGTACCAATTTTCTGATCTCGCCCCATTGGTCAACACCACCTGAGTTGTCGCGGAAGATGACGGCAGAGCCGGAGTTAGAGTTCACCCCCATCTCGTCGTCTTTCGGTGCGCCAGCAATCAGGTAGGTGCGGCCACCTGTGCTACCGAGGCTGACACTGGTGCCGAACTCGTCGAAGGAGGTGCCGCCAATAGCCAAGCGTTTTTGCGCTAGGCCCCAAGGCTGGCCCAAACCGTCAAGTATGGTTTGTTTAAAAATGTAGACCGAACCTTGGTTGCCCGTAGCGCCGTTATCGTCTTGTGGAGCACCCACAGCAGCGTAGCCGTTGTGAATATCCACAGACAAGCCGAAGCGGTCGTAGGCCGCGCCGTCAATGCTGGCGATCAGTTTTTTCTCCAACGCCCATACTCCACTCATGCTGTTGCGGCGGTAGATGTAAGCCGAGCCAGAGTTGGTACCCCGGTCGTCGTCCTCACGAGCACCAATGATGACGAGGTCACCATCAATGGCTACGCTTTCGCCGAAGAGGTCACCAGCGGAACCGTCGGTCGGGACAATTTTCTGTACCTGTGTCCAAGTGGTGCCGTTGTAGTTCAAGATGTAAGCTGCACCGCTGCTTGAGCCTTTGTCGTCGTCCATGTGTGCGCCCACCACAGCGTAGTTGCCGCTGATGCTTACACTTACACCATAGCTGTCGCCAGATGCGCCGTCGCCAGCGAGGGATTTGACCAGTTGAGCCAAGCCACCAGCCACATCTTCGTCAATCATGCCGTCGCAGTCGTCATCAAGGTTGTTGCAGACTTCTTCGCGGGCTTCCACGAAGACGTGCTGAAAACAGTCGGCTGCATTGCTGGCACCGTCGGTAGCCGTCCAAGCGACCTCGTTGTCGCCAATTTCGTAGCCGTCTTGTGCGCTGGGCGCGTTGTTGCTCACGGTGGGCGAGCCGCAGTTGTCGCTGGCGTTCGGGCTGCCGATGCTCACGTTGTGGGCAAAGCAATCGCCCAAGTCGTTGAGCACCGTCACATCGGGCGGGCAGACGATACTGGGCGGGGTGTTGTCGTTCACCGATACGATTTGTAGGCAGCTGGCTGTGCCGTTGTTGCTGTAGGTAGCCGTCCAAGTGACGGTGGTCGTGCCTGTGAAGGAACTGCCAGCAGGTAGGCGGGTCATGCTGGTTTGCGTAGCATTTCCGCAGGGGTTGCTGTTGGTGGTCGGTGTGCCGAGGTTCGCTACGGTGGCTGTGCAGCCCGTTTGGGCATTCACCGTGATGTTGGTTGGGCAAGTGATGGTGGGCGTGCCGTTGCCGCTCACGGTCACCGTCTGGTTGCAAGTGGCCGTGCGGCCGCCTGCGTCAGTTGCAGTGTGCATCACCGTAGTCACGCCGAGCGGGTAATTGGCCGGGCCGTTGTTTGTAGCCACTACGCCGGGGCAGTTGTCCTGTGCGTTGGGGGCACCAAGCACTACGTTGGAGGCGGAACAGTTCGGGTTATTGGAACTCACGGTGACGTTAGCCGGGCAAACGATGCTGGGGTTGACGTTGTCGAACACCGAGACGGTCTGGACGCAGGTGGCCGTGCTGGCGTTGCTGAACGTAGCCGTCCAGGTCACGGTGGTCACGCCGCTAAAGGTCGTGCCAGACGGGTTGCGAGTGGCCGGGTTAGGTTGTGTGAGGCCCGTGCAGCCGAGGCCGTTGGTGGTCGGTGTGCCGAGGTTGCTCACTGTGGCGGAGCAGCCGCTGGTGGCGTTCACCGTGACGTTGGCTGGGCAAGTGAGGGTGGGGATGCCGCCGCCGGTCACGGTCACGGTCTGGTTGCAAGTGGCAGTGCGGCCACCTGCGTCGGTCACGGTGTGCTTTACCGTAGTGGTGCCGATCGGGTAAGTGGTCGGCGCGTTGTTAGTCACCGAGAAGCCCTGACAGTTGTCGTTGGCCACTGGGCTGTTGAGCACTACGCCAGTGGCGGTGCAGTTCGGGCCGTTGGCCGCTACGGTGGTGTTGGGTGGGCAGGTGATGGTGGGATTGACTGCATCTATCACCAACACATGCTGGTCGCAGGACGCGGATTCTCCATTGACAAAAGAAGCCGACCAAGTGATGGTGTGTGATCCGGCTTCGAACACTGGCGGAGCATTGTTTTCCTCGCCGCCCTCATTGACGGGGGCATAACAATCGGTAGGGAATGGGAAGAAATAGGCCGGGTCAGCCGAAAGGGCAAACACGGTTTCCTTAGATACCACGCAGCTGTTGTTGGTGATGTTCACCGTGATGTCTGCTGGGCAGAGCATGCTCGGCGTAGCGGGGAGCGCCTGCACATACTGATAGCAGGTGGCCGTCCGGCCCGATGCGTCGGTGGCTGTCCATTTGACGTAGGTGTCTTCTTCAATCACATAGCCTTCTGGCGTGCTGGGCACGACCAATGAGTACATGAGAGTGCCATCGAAGAACATGGGATCGAAGGCGATGCTGCCCGATGCGGTGCAGTTGTCGGTGCCAGTGGGCAGGCCCAAGTCAACCGGTATGTTGCATGTCTCAGCCTCCACGATGACCGTGATGTCGGCTGGGCAGGTGATGCTGGGCGGGTAGAGGTCGTTGATGGTGATGTCGAACGCGCATACGCTGGTGACCCCGTTTACGTCGGTCGCGGTGTAGGTGATGGTGGTGGTGCCAGTCTGGAACGACGAGCCGGGTACTTTGCCGGGTGTTGGCGAAGATACTGGGCCCGTAAGTTGTACTGTGCCTACGCAATTGTCTGACCCAGCACTTGGGTGCATCCAAGTCACGGGCAACGCACAGTTGTTCAGTACCAAGATGTTCAGTTCGATGTCCGCTGGGCAGCCGCTGATGCTGGGGCCTTCGTCGTCTACTACGGTGACGGTGAAAGCGCAGTCACTTGAGTTGCCAGCATCGTCGATAACAGAGTATGCGAGGGTATGTACGCCAACCTGATAAGCAACATCAAAGGCTGGGCCATTCAATGTCAATTCAACCGAGCAATTGTCTGAAAAACTTAAGTCTTCTTCAAAGATGGGCGTTCCATAGCAACCAGTTGATTCGTCTTCCGAAGTATTTACCGTCATGTCGTCCGGGCAGGTCAGTGTCGGAGCGGTGTCGTCGATCACCGTCACGGAGAAGGAGCAGATCACGGTATTGCCCGCTGGGTCTGCGCGGTCGTAGTTGACGTAGGTAACGCCGAGCGGAAAGGCAAAGCCGGGCGTGTGAGAGGTCGTGCCAGTGAGCGAGCCGATGCAGTTGTCCGAGAAAGTCGGTGGTGTCCACGAGTACACGCTTTCGCAGTTGTCGTCAGCAGAAACCGTGACGCTTTCTGGGCAGTTGCTCACGGTCGGGTCTTCGGTGTCTGTCACCCTCACTGTGAAGGTGCAAGTCGCCGTGCGAGTGGTTTGTGAGTAGTCGGTTGCCTTGAAACGCACTATCGTGTTTCCCGGAGGGAAAGCATAGGTGGTGATGTTCGGGATCAGCGTGCCGCTAGAGTGCAGGTAGTAGCTGATGGTGGCTGAACCTGAGCCGCACTGCATTGCATAGTCGTCGGTGCTGATGCCGTCGGTGCTGTAATCGGGCACATAGTCGCCCAAAAGGCCGGAGCACAGGCCGGGAGTACCCTCTAAGCCAGGTGTGTTGCTCACCGTCACGTTGTCGGGGCAATTGCTGATGACCGGAGCCAGTGTGTTGGTCACCGATACGGAGAACGAGCAAGTGCCTGTGTTGCCAGCGGCATCTGTGGCTACATAGGAGATGATGGTTAGCCCCTCATAGAATACGCTGGTGTTGTCTAAGTTGCCCGGAGTCCGAGCGGTCGGGCCAGTGGTCACACCGCCAGATACTCTTGTTTCGTCCAGCGCGACAATGCCGCAATTATCCGTGCCCGTAGGATACATCCAAGCATACTGGCCTGATGTGGTGGAGCAGCTGGTGGTAGTAGGTATCGGAAGCGGGCTGGATGGGCACGCAATCACCGGCTTTTGTTGGTCTGCTACCGTG
>JAYSUY010000203.1:0-2138 GCA_043718855.1 Saprospiraceae bacterium
CAATCACTCAGGGCTTTCATGTTGTTCGGGTTGAGCAGCGAGACGTTGTACTTGATTTCAAGTACCCTGATCACTTGCTCAGCGTTTTGCAGGAGGTTGTCAGAGTTCTGGAACAACGAGATGATTCGCCCCTGCAACATCACGAACAACCAGTTGAAGGGCAGCAAGATCGCCACGAACGACAGCAGCAGCAGCACCGCTACGGCTGCTTTGGCGGGCCATTTCCAGCGGTCGGTGAGAAAAAAAAGGGGGCCTCGCAACAGGACGTACAAGGTGTAAGCCCCCAGCAGCGCGGGCACGAAAAAATGGAGGTTCCAGAACAGCACCCCGAATATGGCCGCGATAAGCAGGATCAGGAACAACTGGCGGATGGGGGTGGCAGGTATTTGACTCATGTTGCGCAAGGTACTGATAAAACAAAGCAGGCCGCCCCAAACGGGCGGCCTACCTGCCAAAATGCACCCTCCCTAAGGGCATATTATCTCACGGCGATCTTGTTTGCTTTGCACCTCTTCCGTTTTTTTCTTGGGACGCGGCTTTTTTGAACCGCTTGTGGCACAAAGGTGGGGGGGGCGCGCACGGCCTGCAAATGACTTATGTCACAGACAAGGCTGATTTAAGTAAGTGACCCAAATCACCCCCAGCCCCAACCGTTGTCACCTTCCACTGACCGCTTGCACCGACACCTTGCAGCCGAATTTAAACTTCCACTTATGATAAAAGAAGTCAGCGGCGACATCATGTTGTCCAAAGTCCAAGCCATTGCGCACGGTGTTGCGCCCCACGACCACTTTGAGAGCGGCTTAGCCCTCAGCCTCCGGCAAGATTACCCTTCGATGGCCAAAGATTTTCGGCACTGGTGCCACCAAACCAACCCTCACTCTGGCGGTGCATGGATTTGGGCCAGTGCCGAAGGCAAGCGCATCGTCAACCTCCTCACACAGGAGCCTTCGAGTGGACATGACCACAGCGGCCACCCGGGTGCCGCCTCTTTGCAGCACGTTGGCCATGCCCTGCGGGCGCTGAAAAAAATCATCCAAGAAGAGGGCATCAAAAGCATTGCGCTGCCGCGCTTGGCCACAGGGGTCGGCGGCCTGAAATGGGAAGATGTGAAGCCGCTGATTTACAGCGCACTGGACGATTCGGGGGCTGATGTGTACATCTACTCCACTTTTATGAAGGGTAAGGTTGCTGAAGAATAGGCCATCACCATGCTCCTCCTCATCGCCGGGCTGCCCGGCACTGGCAAAACGACCGTGGCCCGCGCCTTCGCTGTACTCAGCGGGGCCACGCACCTCAACAGCGACACCCTGCGGCGCGAGTTGGGGTTGATGGGGCATTACGCGCCCGAAGACAAGGAAAAAGTGTACAATATGTTGATCCAGTGTGCCCGCGAAGCCTTGTTGCGCGGCGACACGGTGGTGGTGGACAGCACGTTTTTTAGAGAAAACATCCGCACCCCGTTCCGTGCGCTGGCTGCCGAGTGCGGTGTGCCGCTGCGCTGGGTGGAGGTGCGGGCAGGGGAGCAAATTTTGCGCGAGCGGTTGAGCCGCCCCCGGCCAGACAGCGAAGCGGACTTCAGAGTGTACGAAAAAATCCGCGACCAGTTCGAGCCGCTGCCAGCCGATCGGCTCATCATCAACACCGACACCGAAACGCCCGAATCGGCCGCTGCAAAAATCCAACAATACCTGCTCGCATGATCGCTGCCGACCTCCACCGCATCGTATCGAAAGGCTTGTTTCCGGGTGCAAAAACGGGCGTTTCGCTGCTGGAGACCCACATTTCGTGGGTCATCCTGACTGACGAGTTTGCTTTCAAAATCAAAAAGCCCGTCCGGTTCGACTTCCTCGATTTCAGCACGCTGGAACTGCGCCGCCATTTTTACCAGGAAGAACTGCGCCTCAACCGCCGCCTCGTGCCGCAGATGTACCTCCGAGTGTTGCCCGTAGGCACTGGCGGCATAGGCTCTGACGAGCCGCCCCTGCTGGATTACGCGCTGCAAATGCGCCGCATTGACAACTCCCGCGAGATGGACAAACTGCTGCTGGTGAATGAAGTATCCGCCAGCGACATGGAGCATTTGGCCGCGCTGCTCGCCGATTTTCACCTTAAAAACCGGCTCCCAGCCGCCCCAA
>JAYSUY010000204.1:0-5813 GCA_043718855.1 Saprospiraceae bacterium
CCCGCCGGGCGCAGGCTCTACCGCCAAAACGACCTCGCCAACATCTCGCTCACGGGCGAGTGGGACAGCATCGCGCAGGGCTGGACGCGCTTCCCCGACACGCTGACCAACAGTGCGTCGGTTTTCACGGCCATCGCCGTCTCCAAAGCCAACCCTGCCAACCGCGCGTACCTCGGCAGCAACAACAACCAGATTTACCGCATTGACGATGCCCACGTCGGCACCCCAGCATTCAAGGTGCTTACTCCGCCCCTCACCGGCACTACTGGCTATATTTCGTGCATCGCCATTGATCCCGACGATGCCGACCGGGTGTTGGTGTGCTACTCTAACTACAACATTTACAGCCTCTACCTCAGCACCAACGGCGGCACTTCGTGGCAAAAAGTAGGTGGTAACTTGGAGGTTGGCACTACCGCTGGCCTCAGTGCCTCCATCCGCTGGGCGAGCATTTTGCCCTTCCCCGATGGTTCGCGCAAGTATTTTTGCGGCACCAGCATCGGCCTGTTCAGTGCCGATTCGCTGGTGGCAGATGCCCCCGGAAAATCCACGAAGTGGACACTCGAAAGCCCCGACCGCATCGGCAGCGCGGTGGTGGGCTACATCGAAACCCGCGCCAGCGACGGCCTTGTGGTGGCGGCCACACACGGCAGCGGTATTTTTACGGCTAATTTTAAACCCTCCTCAGGTAGCAGCGAGCCGCACAGTTTGGTGCAGGTAAAAGTATCTCCCAACCCCGCCCGCGATGTCGCGGAGTTTCAAATTTTAGGAGAAAAAACTGACGGCGTGGTGCTGTGCCTGTACGATGCCCAGGGGCGCATGGTGCATGAGTCGCGGCTGAGTGGCGAGCGCGAGCGTGTTGATGTACAGCGATTTGCGCCGGGCGTGTATGTGTACCGCTTGCAGGGAAAGGGATGGGCGAAGAGTGGAAAGTTGGTTCGGCACTGAGGGGGCATTGAACGAAGTATACTGTTTCATACCGCTGCCTCAAACTCCCTGCAATCTACCCGCAATTCGCTGTTGTCCAACGGTTTATTTAAAAATTGGCAAAAATGCCTTTCACCGTTTTTTTGATAAAAGCGGCAGGAAAAGCACATCCGCTGCATGGAAATAATACCCGCCCGTTGTAGATGCTCTATCACACTGAGCAGCTGTTCGAGCAGGTCACCTTTTTCGGTAGAAGGGGTTTTGGCGAGGCTATCAAGCATTGGGTTGGCAAAATGGGCGGTCTGGGCGACTGCCAACTTGCCCGCTTCAGTCAGGTGGATGGTATGGCTTCGACTGTCCAATATTTCGGTTTTTCGCTCAATGAAGCCTTTCTGCTCGAGGGATTTCACCGCCTCGCTTATGGTGGGCTTGGTCAGGCTGAACTCTTGGGCGAGGTAAGTGACCTTACATTTTTCGTCGCTGTGAAATTGGGCAAAAATTAGAATCTGGATTTGTATCGGACTAATGCCCAACACTTTGGCTTTTTCCCAGAGCAGCACTCGGAAGCCCTCGCCGAGTCGTTCGAGCGAGGCGATGATTTTCAGGTCAGGGTTGCTGATTTGGGCTTGTGGGTCGAAAACGCTGTCGTTCATAAGCAAAAAATGGGGCAGCGGATGTGTTACGCTGCCCCACAAAATTAGCAATCCTAATTATTTTCGAGAAAAAATCAGTCGCATCCCTCCATTTCGATGATGAAATAGCCCTTGGTTTGAATGGAGTCTTCCATTGCCCCCTTGGCATTTTCGACATGGCAAAAACGGCATTGCTTCGAAGTGAGCGGTTGCCCCTCCTGACCTTTGGACTGTAAATATTCCCTGCCGAAGCCGTAGATTTTATCCAAGTCCTTTTCATTGGAGTCCACAAGGATGTCGAAGTGCATTACGCCGCCTTGTTTTTTGGTGACGTAGGTGTCGTACACGGAAACTTTCAATTGCATAGGTGAATCATTTTTGGAAGTGAAGCCGAGCCATGCGCTGCCACCGATTGCCAGCCAAAGCAACCCTTTGAGCAAGAAAAAAGCGAACCCGGCGAACCCGAATTTTTGAATTAGACTTTTGTTTTCCATCCTTTTGGAAATTTAAAATTCACCTTCTTTGACATACGGGTGACACCAGAGTAGGGCAGTCAGCGCCACGGCTTTGAACCATGCTGCGTACATCGCCTCGACCTGGTCAGCCGAATGCCCCTTTTTCGCCAAAAAGCCTTTGATGGTGAAAGTGATAGGGAAAATAAAAGCCACCAGATAGCGGAAGTGGATGATGGGAACGGCTTCCACACCGTCGGTCTGGTTCTTTTTTGTGCTGTGGTGCCGCAGGGCTATTTCGTGCTGGTAGTTGAGCCAGTCTTGGTCGTATGGGCGGTGGCAGAGGTCGAGAATCCATTGCCCAAAACGTTTGCGGACTGCGCCGAGGTAATCCATGTTGGGCTGCCCGCTGTGGGTAAAATAATGCACCAAATGTGCATTCCCGCCCACGAATCCGTACCAAAGGTCGAGGATTTCGTCGGTCTGGTCGGCCAGCACTTCCCCGGCGAGGCGGAGGTTTTGAGCATCTTCTTCACCAAAAAGTACGGTTCTTTTCAAGAGGTCAAGGTCGGCGAGGCTCACGGGCGAGGTGGCTGCCTGCCCGTAGGTGTAGCCCGGAATGTGGTTGGACATGAAAGTGAGTTTTTGATTGTGAAAAAATAAGTTCGGTATCCGAACTTTAAAATCTTTCACAAAAGTAGGTAGGATTCCAAACTATAAAAATTTAGGGAGATATTTTTTACCCTCAATGAAAAGGAGGGTTTTGGCGAGTTCACGACCTTGTTTTTTCGTCGCTCCTAAGTGGTTTTACCCTTCACACGGAAATCACGAAACTGTGGTGTATCCGCTCGTTCCGAAAATCGTCGGGCACGGTCTGCTTCGAGATGTCGCGGATGTTGCTGGCGCGGATTTGCTCCGTGTCCATCTGGAACCGCTTGAAATTGGTGGAGAAAAAAATGCAACCGCCCGGAGCGCAGTGGCGCAGGGTGCGGTTGAGCAGCAGCACATGATCGCGCTGGATGTCGAGTGTGCTGTACATCCGCTTCGAGTTGGAAAACGTGGGCGGGTCCAGCACGATGAGGTCGAAGTGCTCGGTGGGCGGTTGTTCGAGCCATTGCAGCACATCGCCTTGCAGGAAGCGGTGTTCGTCGCCCTCGAAGCTGTTGAGCGCCATGTTGCGGTCGGCCCATTGGAGGTAAGTGTTGCTCATGTCAACGGTCAGCGTGGAGGCCGCGCCCCCGGCGGCAGCGTACACCGTGAACGAGCCGGTGTAGGCGAACAGATTGAGTACGCGCTTGCCAGCGGACTGCTCGCGCACCATCTGGCGGGTGTTGCGGTGGTCGAGGAAGAGGCCCACGTCTAAGTAGTCGGCCGGGCGTATGGCGAAGCGGAGACCGTTTTCGCGCACCAAAAACTCAGCACCGGTGCGGCCGAACCGCTCGTACTGTTGCAGCCCTTTTTGCCGCTGGCGAAATTTGAGGTAGATGCTATCGGTGTGTATGCCAGTCACCTCTGAAATTACTTTCAAGCAGCCATCCAGCCACTCGGCGTGTTCGTCAGGCTCCATGCCGTGGTCGCGGGCGTACTCGGCCACATGTACGATGTTCTCGTAAATATCCACCGCCAGCGGTGTGCCCGGTATGTCGTTGTCGTAGATGCGGTAGCAGGTGATGCCCTGTCGGCGGGCCCATTTGCCCCAGTGCTTGTGCATCTTGGAGAGGCGATTGGCGAAGGGTTCTAGTTTAGGAAGCATGGTGGGCTGGTTGGCTGTTGGCTTTTTGCTGTTAGCCGTTGGTGGTTTGCAATGCCAACAGCCAATGGCTAACAGCAAAAAGCAAAACGTGCCGCAAACCTATCACAATGCCCGGCTCAATGGCCTACTTTTGCGGAGCATTTTACCCAAACCACTACTCTCATGGAGTATTTGCAAGAAAGGTATCTCAATCCGTTCACAGATTTCGGATTCAAAAAGCTGTTCGGCGATGAGCCGAACAAGGATTTGCTCGTTGACTTCTTGAACGCGCTGTTGGAAGGGCGTGAACACATCGCCGAACTGACTTACAAAAAAAGCGAGCACTTGGGTGCGCTCGATTCTGACCGCCGAGCCATCTTTGATTTGTACTGCGAAAACGAACGGGGCGAGAAGTTTATCATCGAGTTGCAGAAGGCGAAGCAGAACTACTTTAAGGAACGAAGCATTTTTTACTCCACCTTTCCCATACAGGAGCAGGCACAGCGTGGTACTTGGGATTTTCAACTGAAAGCGGTGTACACCATCGGCATCTTGGATTTTGTGTTTGATGACAAAGACAAGGACAAGACGGTGGTGGCCGAAGTGATGCTGATGGACAAGCGGCGCAAGACGGTTTTCTATGACAAACTGACTTACATCTACCTGCAAATGCCCAATTTCACCAAAACGGAGGCTGAACTGGAGACGCACTTTGATAAGTGGCTCTATGTGCTGCGGCACTTGCCCGACCTGCAAGACCGGCCCGTGCAGTTGCAGGAGCGGGTTTTCCAAAAACTTTTCGGGGTGGCAGAGCTGGCTAAGATGTCGAGGGAAGAGCGGGGGGCTTACGAGGACAGTTTGAAAGTATACCGCGATTTGCAGAATACGCTGGATACTGCACGAGAGGAAATCCGTGAACAAACCGCTCTGCTGATGATTGCTGGTGGCGAACCCGACGACAAGATTACCACCTATACCGGGCTCTCTTTAAGCCGGATACAACAGCTGCGAAACGCATAATCCCTCCCATTTCTTTGTCTATGGCATACCGAAACATTAGACTCGAAACATACCAGAGTTTACGGGACAAACTTGGTGTGGATTGGAGTGAAAGCCATGAACGACGCTTTGAAAAACTTTGGGGCAGAAGCCGTGCTGAGGGCCTTGCCAGAGCACTTGCGGAAGGCCATACATGGGCTGAATATTTTGCAGATGGCTATGCGCAGGGCTATGTTCAAGGTTGTTTTGGATATAGCAACCTACGCGAAAGGCTTGCACATGGCGAGCCTGACGAAAAAAGTGCTCTCGACGCTAAGCCTCCTGTGGACGGGATTCAACAGTTGCTTAACGCATAAACCTTCAATTTTCTCTGCACTATGCGGCAAGACCTAAACCCCACCGACAACCTCCACATCCGCGCCCTCGTGATGGTGTTCATCTATGTGGTACTCAAGTTTTTCGGCGGTTCCTTCGGCCAGATGGCCCTCTACCCGGTCACGTTGTTGGTCACCTTCCTGCACGAATTCGGTCATGCGATGGGCGGTATCCTCACAGGCGGCGAGGTGCTGCAACTGCGCGTCGCGCCTGATGGCAGTGGCCATACGCTCACCCGGGGCGGCAGTGCGGGTACAATTTTGATGGGTGGCTACTTGGGCAGCGCATTGCTGGGCAACCTGCTTTTTTACATCGGCGCACGGCGGCGTTCGTGGGCGCAGACGACCCTGCTGATTTTAGCGGTGGTGATGGCTTTGACCGGAGTGCTGTGGTTCGAGTCTTTCACCAGCAGCGCAATCCTGTTTGGATTTGCCGTGCTGATGTACTTCATCGCTAAGAAAACCGAATGGGAGCAAGACGTGCTGATGTTCCTCGGGCTGGCTGCGGTACTCTACATCATCCAAGATTTCAACGTCGGGCCCAAAAGCGACTTGGCCCGCTACGAGGAAGTGGTGGGCGTTTTTTCCGCACAAATCTGGACATACATCTGGTTAGGACTAGCAGGGCTGCTGTTCTATGCCAACCTCAAAGAAATTTTCCGTTGGTGATTGGTGATTGGTTTATTGGTGATTGGTG
>JAYSUY010000205.1:0-5811 GCA_043718855.1 Saprospiraceae bacterium
TTAAGCAGGGTGCTAAATAGTTACCAAAACCCACAATGGGGCCGAAATTGACCTGCTGATTGTTACCCCTCGCGGGGAGTTGGCTGCGGTCGAAATCAAATATTCCAACGCTCCGGTGCTTTCCAAAGGGTTTCACCAAAGTTGTGAAGACTTGGACATCGCGCTGCGCTACGCCATCACGCCCGACAGCGAAAGAGTGCCTTACCCAAACGAAGTTGTGGTGTGCAGCCTGTCGCACTTTTTGGCTGCGGAATTGCCCAGCCTGTTGAAATGATCCAATCGGGACAATCGCCCAATCGAACCAATCGAACCAATCCCCTCGGTGTAATTTCTCCCCCTTCCCGTCGCCAACTCATCCGGCTTCGTCGTGTCCCTGAAATTCTTTCTTCCATGTCCCGGTTGATTTGTGCCGTTCGTCAAAACACAAGCGAGCGTCACCCAAACCACCCGCCCACAGGGCAGGTTTCATTTCAAACTTTCAACCTTCAATCATGGACTTTTTCCTAAAAATCCTCTCTTTTTGGTGGGTATTTGCCCTCCTGTTCAGTGCCATTTTTTACCGCTCGGTCTTCCAACTCTTGGGCATCGTGATGATCCCCGAAGACAAGATCGGCCTCGTCACCACCAAATTCGTGCTGTTTGGCCCCAACAAAGAACTGCCCGACGGGCGCATCATCGCCACCAAAGGCGAGGCCGGCTACCAAGCCCGCCCCCTGCCGCCCGGCCTGCACTTTTGGATGTGGATTTGGCAGTACGAAATCACCCTCCAGCCGCTCACTATCATCCCCAACGGGCGCATTGGCTTGCTCGTGGCGAAGGACGGCGTGGAACTCGATCGGGGCCGCGTGCTGGCTCCGGCGGTGGCCTGCGACTCCTTCCAAGACTCCGTAGCCTTCCTCGAAAACGGCGGTCGCAAGGGCCGTCAGGCAGGCTACCTGACCTCCGGCACCTACCGGATCAACACCTTCCTGTTCGACCTGACGCTGGCCGAAATGACCAAGATCGAGGACAACAAGGTGGGTGTGATCACCACTTTTGACGGCGAACCGATCGAAGCGGGCAGCATCGCTGGCCGCCAAGTGGACGGCCACAACAACTTCCAAGATGCCGACGCATTCCTGCGCACCGGCGGCAGCCGGGGCCTGCAGCAACAGGTGGTGCTGGCCGGTCTGTACAACTTCAACCCCTGGTTTGTGCAAGTAGAGCAGGAGGAAATGACCACCATCCCCATCGGCTACGTCGGCGTGGTGAACTCTTACGTCGGCCCCGAAGGCACCGACCTGAGCGGCATCGAGTTCAAGCACGGCAACATCGTGGCCAAGGGCCACAAGGGCGTGTGGGCCGAGCCGCTCGGTCCTGGTCGCTATCCCCTCAACCCCTACACCCTGAAAACGGAGGTGGTGCCAACCACCAACCTCGTGCTCAACTGGGCCAACGCCCGCAACGAGAGCCACAACCTTGACCGCCACCTCTCCACCATCACGGTGCGCTCCAGGGACGGCTTCCCCTTCAACCTCGACGTGAGCCAGATCATCCACATTCCGGCCAGCGAAGCCCCGAAGGTGATCGCCCGGTTCGGCACGATGATGAACCTCGTGAGCCAAGTGCTGGAGCCTACCATCGGCAACTACTTCCGCAACTCAGCCCAAAAAGCCGACGTGATTTCCTTCCTCACCTCGCGGAGCGAGCGGCAGGATTCGGCCCGCAGCCACATCGGCCAGGTGCTGGCAGAGTACAACGTGAACGGCGTGGACACGCTCATCGGCGACATCGTGCCGCCCGAAAGCCTGATGAAAACCTTGACCGACCGCAAACTTGCCGAGGAGCAAAAAAGCACCTACGAGACCCAGAAATTGGCCCAAGAAACCCGCCAGTTACTGGAAAAAGAAACGGCCATCGCCGAGATGCAGAAGGAAATCGTGCAGGCCCAGCAGGGCGTGCAGATCGCCGAGCGCGTGGCCGAGTCAGCGGTGAAAAAAGCCAACGGTGAAGCTCAATCCGTTAAGATTCAGGCTGGTGCCGAAGCCGAGCGCGTCAAACTGACGGCCATCGCCGAAGCCGAAAAAGTGCGGGTGATGGGTAATGCCGACGCTGAGCGCACCCGCGTGACGGGCGAAGCCGAGGCCACCAAAATCTTGGCCATCGGTAAATCGAACGCCGAATCCTACGAATTGCAAGTGCAGGCAATGGGTCGTGACGAGTTTACCCGCCTGAAAGTGATGGAAGTGATTGGTAAGGAAGGGGTGAAAATCATCCCCGACGTACTGATCGCTGGCGGCGAAGGGGCCTCGGTGGTTGACCTGCTGGGCGTGAAACTGCTCGAACAGTGGGGCAAGACAGGGAAACTGCCGGAGGTGGAAGTTTAGCGGACTTTCCAGTCCGCGAGATGCGCTGATGAATAGGCGGACTGAAAAGTCCGTAAAACTGCTGGCCCGCTCCGAGTTTTCGGAGCGGGCTTTTTTTGTACCCTACTTTTTTGCCGCTGTTGGCATCCTTGACAACAGTAACAGCGGAGTGAGTACCCAAGCCTAATTCTACTTTGTTACTTTAAAAAGTGGGATTGTCATGTCGTAGCGAAGCGGAGACATCCACACAAGCCAAGCCTTTTGGGAGGTCACCTGAGCCGGGTTGTGTAGATATCTCCGCTTCGCTACGACATGACAATTCGTTTTTCTCTAATCTAACAAAGTAGAACTAAGCACTCATTTCATCGCTTCTTGTTGGCCCGCACGTACAGGCTTTCGAGTAGGTACATAGTCACTGCTGCCAATCATGCGCACCTTGCCGTAATCGTCGCGCAGATTTTGGATGTAGCGGCGCGTCGCCGTCTTAAAAAAATCCTGCTCCTGCGCGCAACCCTTCAAACCCGAGTAAGCCTGCTGCACGAGGCGGATAAAAATGTCACCGGAGGTGTCAAGCATGGGAAGGAATGGAGAATGGAGGGGCGAGGTTGTTACAGGCAAATGTACCCCGAAACACCAGTTTCGGAAGGGGGTGGCGAAACGCCGGGGTCAACCCCACCCCCGACCCCACCTCCGCTGCAGCGCACGTCTCGGTGTACGCTATGCCTCCCCTCCCAGTGGGGGCAGGGTCGATTGGTTCTGTTTTTTACAACGGCAGAGCCGCGAGATATTTGTAGAAATCCGAAATCTTTAGTTCAAAAGGTGCAGCGCACCGTCATATTACCGGGTTACGGTGCGCTGCACCTCATTTGTCGGGGCCTAAAAAATCTACAAATATTTTGGTGCGCTGCACCATTTTTCAGAACCAATCGGCCCCTCCCAGTGGGCGAGGGGTGGGGGGTGGGGTTGGTTTCCACACTCACTTTTTTTGTGCCTACCTTCCAACCTTTGCACCCTTGCTGCATCCTTTTGGTACAACACGAACAAAACAAACGTCCAACCAGTGCAATCGGCAGATACGGAACATGAACTTTTACAGCGGTGTCTGCGTGGCGAATCGCAGGCGCAGTATGTGCTGTACAACCGCTACATCGCGGCGATGTACAACACCGCCATCCGTATCGTGCCGAAGGTATCGGAGGCAGAAGACGTTCTGCAAGAAGGGTTTACAAAAGTATTTGGGCAACTGCACACCTTCCGCAACGAATCCACGATCGGGGCTTGGATCAAGCGCATCGTAGTGAATACCGCGCTGCAACACTTGCGGGCCAAGCAGAAATTGCAGTTCGTGGAAGTGGATGTTTTGCCCGATGTGGCAGACGAACCTTGCGACGAAGCCGACACCTGGGATGCCCCCCTGCTGCACGAAGCCATCAAAAAACTGCCCGACGGTTGCAGGGTAGTGTTCACCCTCTTCGCCATAGAAAACATGGGCCACAAGGCCATTGCGCAGGAGTTGGGCATCAGCGAATCGACCTCCAAGACGCAGTATATGCGGGCCAAAAAACTTTTGAAAGCCCAGTTAGTGAAGCGGTGACTTCAAGTCACCGCCTCACTTGAACCAAGCACTAAACCCTCCGATATGGATCCATTAGAGAAGAGAATCAAGGAGTTGCAAGACGAACTGCAACAGGTGGAGCAGCCCGACCGCTTGCACATCTGGAACGGCGTGACGCGCATTCCACCAGCCAAAAAAACATTGCCCTGGGCATGGGCGGCAGCAGTCATCGTGCTGCTGGCAGTGGGTGCTTGCCTCGGGTATTGGTGGAGCCAGTCGCACCGCCCACAGATAAAAGCCGCCGATTTTGCCGATCTGCCACCAGAGTGGCAGGCCAAGATTCGGGCGTACCAAGCCGAGGTGAGCCACCAAGAAAAAGTCCTGCGCGTGAACCGCCCCAGCAGCTCTACGGCTGCCGATGAACTCCAGGAACTGCATCTGCTCGACAGTTTGCAACAAACTTTCCTGGCCGATTTCGAGACGCTGCCCAAGGACGACTACCGCACCGCAGAGCGCTATCTGCACTACTACGAACAAAAAATCCGCATCCTCGAATTGATTTTAAAAGAAGTTCAAATCCGCAAACATGAAGAAGAAAGACAATCTCAACAGCAAATCTAAGTGGCTGATTTTGCCTGCATTGTGCATTGGATTCGCCAGCACACTCGTGGCGCAGACAGAAAAAAGCCGCACTGTCGAAAAGGTATTCGACGGCAAAACGGCCCTCTGGGCCTCGCACCGCTACGGCGACTTGGTGCTGAAAAAAGGCACTGGCACCCAGATCAAGGCCGTGCTGACCATCACCGCGTCCAGCAAGGACGAAGAGGATTTGCAGCAGTTCCTCAACCGCTTCGACCTCCAAGCATCCGATGCGCCCGACAACAAGGTGGACCTCAAAACCTCCGACATCATCTGTAGTTGGCAGACGGTGACGGGTGGCCGCTCGAAAATCAAGTTCAACGATGGGCAGTCCTTTTCGGGCATCCACAAGTTCAAGATGACGCTGGAAATCTACGTCCCGAAACTCCGATACGCCACGTTGGAAAACAAGTACGCCGCCATCAAGGCAGAGGAGGGTACGGCCACGACGGTGGAAATCAAACTGCACGACGGTACGGTGGACGCACCGGGCAATTTCGAGAATTTGACCCTCGACATGAAGTACGGGAAAGGCTCGGTGGGCAATTTCAGCAACTGCACCGGGCAGGTCTATGACTTCGACCTCACGATGGGCAATGGCGGCAGCCTGACGCTGAACTCGAAATATTCGGGCCTGAAAATCGGCAACCTGCAAGCCCTGAAACTCGAGTGCTTCGACGACGACTATAAAATCGGCAGCGTGAGCGGCCCCACCGAAATACGGGACAAATACTCGGAATTCCAGTTCAGTGGCGACATGAGCAATGCCACATTTACCCTCTACGACAGCAAGTTAGCAGCAAAAAACGCTGGCGACATCCGTGTGCCCGACAGCAAGTACACCGAGTTTGAGTTTCAAGAAATCAACTCCCTGCACTTCGATGCCTCCTTCGACGATGCTGTGCAGGTGGCAAAAGTGGGTACCCTCTCGGCCAACGAATCCAAGTACACCGAGTACACCGCCGAGGGCCTCTGGAAGAGCCTGAACTTCCCCTCCTCCTTCGACGATGCCATCCTGATACGCAGCGTGGGCGGCACTTTCGAAGGTCTCACTTTCGACGGCAAATACACCGACATCACCCTGCCCATACCTACTTCGGTGAGATACGAGATCAACGCCCACCTCCGCTACGGTAAAATACTCTTCCCAGAAAGCGCGATGGAAACGACGATTTACAAGCAAAAAGATGATGAAATTACCCTGCAAGCCAAAGTCAAGGGTGCCACTGCGGGTGCGCCCAAAGTGAGCATCAAGAGTTTTGACGGGGCGAT
>JAYSUY010000206.1:0-5795 GCA_043718855.1 Saprospiraceae bacterium
GTTGAGTTTTCTTTTCAGGATGTCGGTCAGGGTGCGGGTGCTGAGGAACAGTTTGCGGGCGTAAAAAGCGGGCTGCCGTTCGCTGCGGAAATGCTGCTCGATGAGCGATTGCAGTTCGGTGAGCAGCGAATCTGGCACCTCTCCGGCGTGCTGGTGGCGGAACGCTTCGGGTGTTTGCCCGGCGTTTTTTTTGAAAAAACGGCTGAAATAAGGCGGGGCATCAAAGCCCAAGTCGCCAGAAATGGTTTTGACCGGCAGATCGGTGAAGCACAGCGCGCGCTGTGCCTCGAGTATCTGCCGCATGGCGACCAGTTTGCTGACGGGCATCCCCACGCGGCGTCGGATGAGTTGGCGGAGCTGCTGGTCGGGCAAGCCAATCTCGGTAGCGAAGGTTTCGAGCGTCGGCACCGATTTCAGGTGGCGGTCAATAGCGTTTTTTAGGGCAAACAGTTGGTCGGTCTCCGCCTCCGTCATGTCGGGGTGAAACGGCGACTGCGCCCGCCATACCGACACAGCGGTACTCAACATTTTTTTTAAAAAACTGGACACCAAGGGATTGCGTTCTTTTTCGGGCAGCAAAAACGCTTCGTTCAAGTCTTGATGGAAGCCCAAAAACTCGTCTCGCAGGGCAGGCGGCACTTCGATGGAGGCCACCGCGTACACATGGTTGAACAGTACGCCGTTGCACAACAGGTCGGGGTTGTTTTCGCGGACACAGAAGAACTCGCGGCGAAACGAGAAACGAATGAGTTCGAACGTCCCCGATTGGACGTTGAAGAACTGCCCCGGCGACAGGAAGATCATCTTTTCTCCAACGAAATCGTACGCCTGAAAATCCACTGCGAACCGCCCGCTGCCGCCCCGGAGCCAAAGCACGGCGTAAAAATCATACCGCCGAATGGTGTGCGCTGGGAAGGAAGTGTTGACCAAGTGCGAGGCGTAATGATCGAGACGGAAATCGAAGGCCCCTTCGGTGGCGGGCGAGATTTGGAAAAAGAAGGGTGGAGAGACGGTAGCGGGATGGTTCATGATGGTATAGATCAAGCAAGGTCGCTGGTTCCAAAAGGATTTTAATCAAAAGGTTTGGGTGCGGCCCCTCATCCCAGCCGCCCCAGCCGCAGCACCACACAAAACCCATTCTCGCGCTCCATCTCCAGCCGCCCCCCGATCTTCTCCGCCCGCATCGCCATATTCGACGTGCCCAGCCCCGTGGTCTTGTAGGTTTTTTCCGCCACCTGCCCGTTGTCGCATATGCGCATCTCGAAGCCCTCGCCCGATTTTTTCAGGCTCACCGTCACCATGTCGCCGTTGCTGTGCTTGGCTGCGTTGGTCACCGCTTCCTTGTAAATGAGGTAGATGTTTTGGCGGATGTATGTGGGCAGATTTTGTTTCATCGAGAGGCTATCTACTTGAATATCAAAGCGGATGTCGCGCGACGTGAGCGTCTCCTCCGCGTGCTCGCGCATCCGGTCGAGCAGGTTTTCCACCTTGTCTTTGCGAGCATCAATGGCCCACACCGTGTCCCTCATGTGCGCCATCGCGTTGCGGCTGATGTCGCTGATGCGCCGCAGTTTGGCCTTGTCTTTTTCGGGAGCGGTCAGTTCTAGCGCCTCCGACTGCATGGCAAGGCCCGCCAGCAAAGTGCCTACGTCGTCGTGCAGGTCGCTGGAAATTTCCACCCGCATCCGCTCGATTTTGAGGGCTTGTTGGAGGCGGTACCAGAGCCAGCCGTACACGAGGCCGCCCACCGTGAGGGCGCAGAGGAGGTAGAACCACCAAGTTTGCCAGAAAGGCGCGCGGATGTGCAGGTGCAGCCTGCGCGGTTCAGGCGACAGCACCCCGTCGGAGTTGGTGGCCCACACCTCGAAGGTGTACGCACCCGGCGGCAGGTTCGCGTAGCGCACAAACCCGCGCGAGCCGTTGGGCACTGCGTCGCGCTCGATGCCCACCATGCGGTAGAAATATTGGTTCTGGCCGGGCGCGCTGAAATCCAGGGCGGCAAACTGAAACGACAACGTGTTTTGGGTGTAACTCAAATCCAAATGCTCCAGCAGGCTCAAATCCGTACCGGCATGGAAGGCCGTGTCGTTGACCAAGAGGCGGGTGAGCTGCACTTGGGGCCGGGCATCCAGCAGCCGGATATGCGCTGGCTGAAACACGTTCGCCCCGTTTTTTCCGCCTACCCAAAAGTCGCCAGACGCGCTGGCGCGGAGCGCGGCATGGGGGCTGAACTGGCTCGACAGCAAGCCATCGGCAGTGCCGAAGCGGTGATGGGTTTTGCCTTGCGGGTCGTAGCGGACGAGGCCGTTGTTGCCCGTGAGCCACAGCGCCCCCTGACGGTCAGGCAGGACGTTGTAGAACTCCTCGTTCGGGCAGCCGTCCGTTTTCTCCGTGAGCAAAGTACCTTCAAAACTGTCCGGGTGGATGCGGAACAAGCCCTTGGAAGTGGCCGCCCACACGAGGCCGTCGTCCGTTTCCACAAAAGAATTGCAGGCCGCGAAGCCCTGAATGTCCGCGATTTTCTGCGCCGGGCTTTTGCTCCAGTCCAGCACGACGACGCGGTACTGATTGTCGGCCAAAAACACTTGCCCCTTTTTGTTCTGAAAAATGGCGGTGACCTCTTGGAGTTGGAAGGCTTGCAGGTCGGGCCGGGGCAGCAGGAGGGCCTTCGTGCCGCTTGTTTTTATTTCAAAAAAAGACCTGCCCTGCGCCACGAGCCGTGTGCCGTCGGCCAAAAGACAGTAGGCACGCAGAAAATCGGAGGGCGAACTGGGCACGCCAAAAGCGTTTTCTGCCCTGAACTCAAACCGCTGGGCTGCTTCCTTCCAGCGAAAGGCGTAGGTTTCACAGAAGCCCCACAGAGAGAGGAGGCTGTCTTGCCAGAAATTGGACATGGCGTAGAGGGGGAAAGGCTTGTCCGGCTGCACTAAGTTTTCCAACTCGTTGGTGTGCAGCAGTTTGCCGCCACGCTGGTCAAAAACGTAAGCCCCAGAATCGGCGGTGCTGCACCAGATGCGCCGCAGGTGGTCTTCAAAAAACGAGGCGACCGGTGTGCCGACCGTTTCTGAAACCGCCTGAAATTTGTTCTTGAACAAGTGGGCAAAAGCCAAGCCGCCGCCCGGCCCTGAGAGCCAAAGGTTGTCGGAAGGGTCGCGGTACAGCCCGGTGACTTCGCCCGCACGGAGCGACTGCGGCACTTGGGCATGGTGGCGCATTTGCTGTACAAATCGGTTGTTCTGCCTGTCGAACACCAGCAGCCCATCGGTACAGCCGACCAGCAAGCGCGACGCATCGTAGGCGGCCACATCATACGCCCAGCCAAATTCCGTCTCCACCGACGCTTCCCGCTTCAGGATTGCCACCGCCTTGCCAGTACGGATATGGTACTTTCCAAGCCCGTTGTACAGCGCGGCCCACACCACGCTGTCGCCTTCCACCAGCACATTCTTGACTGGGCTGGAACGCCGCGTCTGGCCGTTCGACATCAGGCTGAACTCGATGGTGTCGGTCTTCCAAGTGCTCAGATCGGTCAGCGTCAGCCCCGGTTTTTTGTCGGGCAACATACTGGCGACAATCTGCTTGACCCGCCCCTGTGCGTCGGCAACGATCGCAAAACGCTCGCCCTGCAACGGCCCCATGCGCTGGAACTGCCCGCTCCGGGTGTCGAAAAGAAACACAGCAGCCTGCTCCCCGGCACCGGCCTTCACCCACAGGCGGCGGTCGGCATCCAAGTGAAAAGCATAAAAGCCTTTCAAATCAGGCTCTTTGGGCAGAAAAAACTCGAACCGCCCGCTGGCCCGCCGATAGCAGCCCACCCCGGAGAAGGTGCTGAACCACAGGTTCCGGTCCGCGTCCTCGAAGCATCGGCTGCTCACTTTTCCTGACAGGGGCGAGGAAGGCCCCGACGCATCGAAAGCCAGATGCTCCACGCTCTGGCCGTCAAAACGGTTCAGCCCTTCGTCGGTGCTGACCCAGGCGAAGCCGTAGGCATCCTGAAAGGCGAAATAATTTTGGGCGTGAGAAAGCCCCTGCTCGCGGGCAAGGTGGTGGAAAGAGAGCGAGATGTTTTGCGCCTCCACGGCTCCCATGATAAAGCCTGACAGCAGCAGCGCTGCGGTCAGGCTTCCTTGTTTTCGAATGAAAACTGCACTCTTCATGGCGCAAATATGCCACATTCGGGGCTGCTGCTACTCCTTCTCCCAAATCAGCAGGTATTTGTTTCCATCCAGTTCCGCCACCTCATCGAGGCTCGCCGCGTCGGCAGATCGGCTCGCTGGCTGGACTCCGGGCGGCGGTGCCACCACCGCGCACACACCGCCGGGGCAGGGCTGGTCGCTCACGATGTGCGAGGGCATATCGGTCGGGCTGCTTCCCCTCAGCGCGGTGCTCCCATCGGACGAAACCCCGACGTGGGTGCGGAAGATGGTGCCTTCGAGCGTCAGGCTGTACAAGCGGATGCCGCCAACGCTCACCCCGCCTTTGGGGGCCAACAACTGCTCCATCATGGTTCGGCTGAAATAGGACGTGAACCGGATGGGCCTTTTGGCCTCTGGCGTGCGGTCGCGCACCAATTGGAGCATCAAAGCCCGTGCTTGGGCTTTCGTGATCTTTTTGTCGCTGCCCCTAGCGGCCCGCGCAGCCGAGAGAAAGTAGCCCCGGCCCCGGGTTTGGTTCAATTCGGAGCCATCGTCCGCTACCCCTACGCCGATCAATTTGCACTCCTCCGGCGCCAGTCCGCCCGCATTGTAGAAGCGGATGCCGACACAGGCGGCTGGTCGAAGCATTTCCTCCAAAGCGGCTTTGGAAAAGAAGCCCATGAATTGGGTTTCGTCGCGCAGCGAGCGCTGTTTTGCCTCCTCGGCAATGGGCTTGCCGAGGTGCTTGGCATCAAAAATTTTCATGTCAAAACTTTTTTATCGTGAGTGGTGAGAGGCTGGGAATTGGGGGGATTGGGCCGCCCCGTTCATAGTTCATCGTTCCAAAACGCGTCGTATCACCTCCGCCTTGCTATTCACCTCCAAAGCCTTGTAAATGTGCTTGATGTGGTCGCGCACCGTGTCAATCGAAATGCTCAGTTTGTCCGCGATGAGTTTGTAACTCAGGCCATCCACCAGGCCCTCCACGATCTGCTGCTGGCGGGGCGAGAGGATGTCGGTTTCCTTGCGTTGCTTGGGCATAAAGTGCTGCGCCACCTTGCGGGCGATGGACGGCGACATGAACGAGCCGCCCCGATGCACTGTAAAAATGGCTTCCTGAATAGTGGGCAGCGGCGTTCGCTTGGAGATGTACGAGCAGGCCCCGGAACAGAGCGACTTGAAAATCTTGTCGTCCTCCTCGTAGGTGGTGAGCATGATGATGTCCGCGTTGGGGAATTTCTGCCGGATGTGCCGGATGCCCTCAATGCCCGTCATGCCCGGCAAGCCGATGTCCAGCAGCAGCACGTCCACTTGCGGCGGGCGGGTGGCGGGCTGCGCCGCTTTTTCCAAAAACTCCTCCACGCTGCCCGCCACGATGCTGAACTGGATGGCCGGGTGCGCGCCTAAGTAGGTTTCGAGGCTTTCGCGGATGACGGTGTCGTCTTCGATGATGGCGAGATGTATGTTTTCCATGACACAAAAGTAGGTGGGCGCACAGGTGGTGGGAAACCACATGAAGATGTGGGGCCTTCGGTATCGGAATTGAAGTGTTTAGGCAGCAAGGTAGGCGTTGCCCAAAATTTGTGAGGGAATATCGGCTTGGGAGGCACTGCAAAATTTGCCCTGCCCGCTTGCCGCACTTTCTTCCCAGATTTGCAG
>JAYSUY010000207.1:0-17735 GCA_043718855.1 Saprospiraceae bacterium
TGGCGGTGGCCCCGGTGACGAACTGGAAGTGGTACGACTCGGCTTATACGGAGCGCTACATGCGTACCGGGAAGGACAACGCGAAGGGCTACGAGGACAATTCGCCCGTCAATTTTGCCCACTTGCTGCGCGGTGGCAACTACCTCGTGTGTCACGGCATCGCCGACGACAACGTGCATTGGCAACAGACAACGGAGATGATCAACGCGCTCATCAAGGCCAACAAGCAGTTCGAGACTTACTACTACCCCAACCGCAACCACGGGATTTATGGGGAAAACGCGACGCGCCACCTGTTCACGAAGTTGACGGAGTTTGTGGTGGAGAAACTGTGAGGTAGAGCAGCATAGGACTTCAAAATCAGTCGTTTATGACACTCCAATACGTCTTTTTGGCCCTCGCTTTCCTGTCGCTTCCATCTGCTCAGGCGCAGACGGGGTGGCACTGGAAAATAGGGGTCGGCTCAGGTTCTATCATCGAACACGAAGACTGGGACTGGTACCACATCAAAAAATTAGACTTGGTGAATGCGCGCATACCCTTGGATGTGCGGCCCACATTCGGTGTAGGCTTTGACAAACAGGTGACCAAAAGAAGTACAATTGGAGCCGATTTCAATCTTATTTGGCATTGGTTTTCTGTTGATGAGTGGTACAACAGGGGCAGGGTGAAAGGCAAATTTCATCTGCTGAATGCCCAAACTTCTGGTCGCTTCACATTGCAACCCTTGCGTTGGCTACACGTTCGCTTGGGACTTGGTGCACTGGTCAGATTAGTTGACTTAAGTGATGTGGAAGAGAGTGGGTTTGGGCCATCTGGGGCTTACACCAGACCTGCCAAAGCCCGTAATTTTTTCAATCCGGTTGTGGCCATGCCCGTAGCGGGCTTGGTCTATCCAGGCAAAAAAGTAGGGCTGGAATTGATTGTAGGACACTCTCTGACCGATTTTGATGCCCACTATATCAGGCAGTTGTTCAGTTGGCAAATCTCCGTGTTCAAAGTGGTGAAGCGGTAGGGCTTTCGCTGTTGGCCCTTTGCTCCTTGTTCTCCCGATAGACTTCGCTATCGGGATGTCGCTTCGCTACATTTGCCCCTTGCTATTTGCCATGTGCCCCTTCCCCCTCACCACACCAGCGTCACATTCCCCTCGTACACTGCCAGCACCCCGTCGATGAACTCCACTTCGGCAAACCAGGCAAGCACGCCGGGCGACAAATCGCGTCCGCGAAAACGCCCGTCCCAGCCTCCCCGTTCCTCGTTGGGGGCAACACCGGTTCGCTCCAGCGAAATATGAGGTGACAGAGAGCATACTTTTTTGTCTAGGGGACAACCAGTATGGCATTTGATAAGTCCTGATTACTTCATAAAAATCAACGTCTTATGCTACGTCCTCTACTGCTCACGTCATTTTTCATTTTATCGCTTCTTCACCTTCAATCTCAGACCACTTGGCACTTGAAAGTCGGGATCGGCTCCGGCTCTATCGTAGATTATACCAGTGACCTGAGGTGGAGCAATATCAAGCGGTTTGATCTTGTAGATGAACGATTTAGGTTTAGGCCTCGGCCTACGATTGGACTGGCCTTTGACAAATCGATCTCAAAAAACTGCTCTTGGGGAGGGGACTTCAACTTGCTCTGGCACTCATTTAACTACCAAGGAGGCTATGGAAGCGGGTTCAATTCCGAAGCCAAATTCAGCCTACTTTGCGCTCAAACATCTGGGATGTTTACCGTCCAAACGCTTGACTGGCTGAGCATTCGTTTAGGCTTGAGCGGGGTATTCCGGTTGGGCGATTTCACCAATACCCATCAGACTGGGTCTTGGGAAGTGAATGGACAAGTGCAAAAGATTACTGCCAAAGATATTTTTCGAGGCATCATGATCATGCCAATGGCTGGGCTACTGTACCCTGGCAAAAAAATTGGGTTAGAACTGTTGGCAGGGCATTCACTCACGGCTTTCCCAAAACAGTCCTCAACTGATTTGCGGCTTCTGACAACCTTGCAACTCGCCCTACTTTTCAAACTATAGCCGAAACAGTTCGCAATTTGCCCTTTGCCTTTTGCCCCTTGCCCCTCACCACACCAGCGTCACGCTCCCCTCGTACACCGCCAGCACCCCGTCGATGAACTCCACTTCGGCGAACCAGGCCAGCACACCGGGCGATAAATCGCGTCCGCGAAAACGCCCGTCCCAGCCTCCTCGTTCCTCATTGGGGGTTAAGTCCGTACCATCGAACACCAGTTCGCCCCAGCGCGAGTATACCCGTAACTTCCTGACAGCCAATACCTCCGGCCCAGCGTACACCGTGAAGCGGTCATTTTCGCCGTCATCGTTGGGGCTGAACGAGTTGGGGATGTACACGTTGCGGCGGTCGTTCACGCGCACCGTCACACTGTCCACATCGGTGCAGCCGCCAGGGGCTGTTACGGTGAGGACGTAGGTGGTCGTGCGCAGCGGCCGGGCATCGGGTTCAGGGCAATTGTAGCAACTCAAGCCGGGGCGGGCTGCCCAGATATGGGTGTCGAGCGGCACATTGTGGGTCAGGTTGAGCCGCACCTGCTCGCCGAGGTCCACCGTGAGGTCGGGGCCGAGGTCAATTTCTGGGATGAGTGGGGCTTGCAGGGTACCGCTCTGCTCGGTGATACAGCCGTTGGCATCGCGCACCGTGAGCGCGTAGGCTCCGGGCGATAGATCAGCGAAATTCATTTTTTGCCCAAAAACCTGTCCGTTGAGGGCGTACTCGTAGGGCGAAGTGCCGCCATTGGTGGCCAGTACCTGTGCCAACCCAGTGCCGATACCGCCGCAGCCGGGGTTGTTGAACTGGGCTTGCAGCACGAGCGGAGCGGGTTCGGTGAGCACGACCGGGATGATTTTCACACAACCCGCCGCATCGGTGACGGTGCAGGTGTACTGCCCCGCTGGGAGGCCGCTGAGCGCAGACTGGGTGCTGCCAGTGTTCCACAAAAACTGGCAGGGCGGCTTGCCGCCCATAGCCGAAAGGCTGATGCTGCCGTCGGCGCGGCCGTTGCAGGAAATCTGGCTGCCCTGATAGTCCGATTTTTCGATGCCGATGGTCAGCACAGGCGGCTCGGTCACTTCATCAAACAGCACACTGCTGTTGCCAAAATTATCCGAGATGGTGACGAAGTAGGTGCCAGCAGGCAGGTTTCCCACACTTTCCAGTGCGTTGAGTGCCGTCACACTGCCCATGCCGCTGGGGCCGCCAGTGCCGCCGATACGCGCCCATTTATACTGAAAAGGCGAGGTGCCGTTTTGCACCAAAAATTGCAGCGAGCCATCAGAGGCTGCGTTGCAGCGGGCGGGTTGCGGGCTGATGCCGCCTTTGATATTGCATACAATGACTTGTAGCGCGAGGTTCACCGTGCTGTCGCAGGCATTCTGGTTGGTGGCCAACAGTTCTTGGTACTGGCCGCTTTGAGTAAACGGCTTGTTGCCCACCCACACCGTATCGCCTTCGCAGAGCAGCAGGTTGAGGTTGGTGGTGGAGGCTGGCAGCACTTCGATGGTGGCTTTCACGAGACTGTCGCAGCCGTTGGAGCCGACGAGTGTAAAATTGAACTGCCCCGGATCGCAAAGCATTTTCCCGCCTACCTCGATGCACTCGCCTTCGCACAACTTCTTGAAAATAAGGGTAGTGGCTATAGGTTTGACGACAATGGGGCGGCAGACTGGTGCGGCAGTATCGCAAGCATTGGAGGCCACCACACAGAGGTTGTAGGTGCCGGGCGTGTTCCAGTTGAGGGTCACCGTGGTGTCTGGGCTGTTGGCGAGCGGCACCCCGCTGAATGCCCATTCGAAGCGGGCCGCGCCGGGCGGTAGTTGCACGGTATATTTTTGAGAGGTGCCTACGCAGACCTGATCTGGGCCTTTGATGGTGCCGGAGTTCTCGAGGGGCGCTACCTCGGTGGTGCCATCCACGACGGTGATGGTGTACTTGCACACGTCGTTTTGGCTGCCGTCCATCACGAAGTAGTAGTACTGCCCGACGGTGAGCGGGGTGGTGTTGGTGAAAACTTGGGTTTCGTTGTTCTGCACGTCGGTATCGCAGTTCGACACGAGTTGAAACGAGGTGCAGTTCAGGCTTTTGTAGATGCCCATCTCCAGTCCGAAGCCCAGTTGGCAGTTGCTGACTTTCACCGAAAGCGACAGGTTGGTACTGCCTGCAATGAAGGCGATCCACTGCATGTGGTGAATCTCGCTGGTACAAAAGCCAGGAGGAGCCTCGCCAGTTACGCCAGCATCGTTGATGCCAGTGAAGCCGTTGATGTCGCACACTACGCAGGCATCTTGGCAAAAAGGTTGCATTTTAGCAGGTGTGCCGCAAGGCTCTGGCTGGGCGTGGAGCAGGTTGGCAACAAGGCAGAGGAGGGGCGGGAGGAGGGTTAGGCGAAGTTGATTCATGGATACAGATACAGATGGATGGCTACAAAAGCGAACGCCAAATATTCAGCGGCCAAAAGTCAGCAATCGAAGTGGAGTATCTGGTGCAAAAAACAAAGACCGCCCGTCTGTGACAACTGGCGGTCTTTTCACCACTAAAAATTTTCACTCCTGCTGGATTTAGGCCGTACGGGCGAATGTCGAAGGGGGTTGCGTCAGCCTCATCTCTGCCACAAAAACCTCCCCCTCCGCCCGCGCTTCGAAGCGGTGTCGCCCTCGGTAGTGGAGCGCCAGCCGCTGCCGGATGTTTTCCAGCCCTACGCCGCCCACTTCGTCCTTCTGCACGTTGGCGGGATCGAAGGAGTTTTCTACCCGAAAAAAAAGCCCCTGTGCCTCGCTGTGGAGCAGAATGTTCAGGTGGGCAGTGTCTGGTCGGCTGTCCAAATCGCTGTGTTTCAGGGCATTTTCTACCAACGGCAAAAACAGCAGCGGCTCTATCGAGTCATTTTCCACATCGCCTTCCACCTCGAATCGGATGGGCAGTGGCTGCTCGGATTTGAGTTGAAAAAGATCGAGATAGGCTTGTATCTGAGCGATTTCTTTAGCGAGCGGCACCTGGTCGGCCTGTGCATCGTAGGTGACGTAGCGGAGCAAATGGCTGAGGCGCAGCACCATATCGGCGGTACGCGGGTGCTGCAAGGTGGCGGCTGCGTAGATGTTGTTGAGCGTGTTGAACAGGAAGTGGGGGTTGATCTGGGCTTTCAGGTAGTTGAGTTGGGCTTCGGCGTGGCGGGCTTCCAGTTCACGGCGATTTTCCAAAAGTTGATACAGCCCGCTGAACAGCATCATGATGAAGTACAGGATGACTACGACGAGGAAGATGCGCTGCCCGCCATCCGCAGGGTTTCTGTTTTCGTTGAAAATGCTGCCGCCGAATATGGCCATTTCCATCCGCGTACGCAGAAACGCCATGCCCAGCCACAACCCCAGCGACAACAACAACCATCGCTGGTAATGCCCCGCCTCAAAGTACCTGTTGATGAGCACCCGCCCGTTGACGTAGAACAGCAACATTGGGAACATCAGGTTCATGGCCGTGCGACCTGCTGCCTCGCCCAGCGGGCGCATCCCAGCGAGCAGGTAAAACATGACCAATGCCACCAAAGCCCATCCGATGGTGTGGGTGATGAGGCGACCGCGACCGGAGAGGAGGGTGTTGAGCATGGGGTGGGTGGAGAGGGTAGAAGGTATAAGGTAGAGGGTAGAAGGTGGACGGCCCACCCCCAGCCCCTTCCGCCTCGGCGGGGAGGGGTCGGGGGTGGGGTTGACTTACCGCTTTACTAAAAACTTCACCCCTGTGCTGCCTTCGTCGGTTTGTATTCGGGCAAAATACATCCCTGGTGGCAGGTCAGCAACGGGCAAAGTTTCGCGGTAAAAGCCTGGCGAAAGGTCGCGTTTTTCGGCAAAAACCCGCACCACGTGGCCGTTTACGTCAAAAATCGAGGTGCGAAGGTTGCTTGTCTCCGTCAATTCGTACTCCAGCGTGGTAGCATCGCTGGCTGGGTTGGGGTAGATTTTTAGCGCAGCCAGATGGGTGAGAAGGGGCGTGGGGTGCAAACTTGAACTCAGCAGTGTGCTGTCCAGCACGATGTTCTCGTCGCCATTTTGGTAGGCCATGAAGGCAAAATAGACCAGCAGCATTTCATCCGTCGTGCTTTCGCCTTGTGTGACCAATTGAGGCGGGTTACTGGGCTGGTGTGGATTGTCTAGCGTATTGTCGTATTCCACATAGGCGTGCAGGGTACTCAGCGCAGGTATTTTCTGCACTTTTTGGAAAAAATAGCTTCCCTGCCAGTGGAAATCCCAGTCGTTGATGCGAATGATGGGGATGGTGTCTCCCTGCGGGGTGACGGCGAAACTGGTGATTTTTCGGCCTACCAAGTGCATGTGTGGTGCTGCACTGATAAATGACCCCGCCTGTGAGATTCTAAACTTGGCGTGATAGGTTTTTTTTGTGTCGGGCAGAATATTGAGCGGGCCATCTTCGAGAGAAAGCGGGGTATGGTTGAGGATGGGGGCCAACCTGATTTCCCGGATGCCCTGATTGCTGGGGGTAAAAAACAGGTTGATCGTGGTCTGGTCGGTTTTTCCAGCCGAGCCTTTTGGGTAGTGCATCTGCACGATAAGGTCGGCACCAGAGTTGAGCCTTACGCCCATGAAAGGCGGCACGAGGGTGGTCTGTGCGCCCGGCACCCAGCCGCCTACGAGCCGCGCGCCAGTCACACCTGAACTGCCGAAGTTGACGTAGCCCGGCTCAGGGGTCTGCGAATCTTTGGCCCGCCCCTGCCCCGTCGTGTCTTCGTACACCAAGATGTGATGCACCACCTCGTGGTTGCCAGGCAGGGCTTCGAGGCCGCGCAGGTAGGCAACCTGCGAGAGACCAGTGGGGATGACGAAGCAGCGATACTCGTCGTCGGTAGCCGTGACGGTGTACAGCGGGGTTTGCAGCATCCGGTCGGGTATGCCCACCTCTGAGCCTGAGGTAAACACCGGTTTCGACGGAGCCTGAGCAAGGTCGCCGGAGGGCGCGTCGGTATTCACCCAAGCCTTGATGGTGGCGATTTCAGCATCGGTCAGGCGATTTTCATGGGCATAACTGCGGTACGATGGATCGGGCTTCCAAGGCGGCATCAGCTTGGAGGCGGTGGCTTCTTGGATGGCGAAGCGGTTGGTGACAGCATTGCTGTACCCGATGAGCGAGAAGTGACCGAGCCCGCCTTCACGGTGGCATTTTACACAATGGTCGTATAGGATGGGGGCAATGTCATTGGCCCAGTTGACGGGGGCTTGGGCGCGGGCAGTCGTGGCTACAAGGGCAAAGGCGAGGAGGAAGAAGGATTTGTTCATGATTTGAGTATGTGATGTTTGATTGTGGATGACATCGGGTTTCCGCCCCTGCACTTCCGCCACCTTCGCCATGCTATCGGCCCGGAGCGTACCGCACAGCCGGTCCCAGATGGTGGTGTACAGCCCGTAGTTACCGTGAAATTTTTCGTGGTGCAGGTTGTGGTGGACGCTCGAATTGACCCAACGGCCCAGCCAGTGGGTGTATATTTTTTGCGGAAAAAGTTCGTAGCCGAGGTGGCCGTAGATGTTGAACCACAACATGAACGTCACGAATCCTAAAAATGAAATGGGGTGCAAAGGCATGACCATCAGCAAGATGGGTACGATACCCGCTTCCAGCACCGCCTCAATGGGGTGGAAAGCGTAGGCCGCCCAGGGCGAAGGGTTCACTGATTTGTGGTGTACCAAATGTACCTGCCGGTACAGCCGGGGGTGGTGCATCAGGCGGTGAATCCAGTAAAAATAAGCGTCGTGCAACAGCAGCGTGAGTGGTACGCTCAGCACCAGCCAAGCGATGCTGTGCGCATGGATGTCGCGGTAAAACTGGGTGTACTCCCGAAACCCCGTGCCGAGGCAAGCCCAGATGACCGCCCCAAAAATGACCGAGGTGAGGGCTGAAAAACCGACCTCCCGCCAGTAGTCCTGCACCTGCGGGAAGCGGGGCTGGATTTTGCGCCACAGCCAAGCACGGCGTTTCCAACCATAAAACAGGCTGAACAAAACCAAACTGGTAACGGCATAGCGACCGAACACTAAGAACGGGAGGGCGAGCCATTGCGAACCTTGAAAATCAACTATCGAGTGAATCATGGTGAGGGTGTTTAGAGCGTGAAACAATGCGCAGGTTTAGCCACTCGGCCAAAAACCTGAAACAAAGGTGTCACTCCCCCACCCCACTCCGCCCGGCCCTTCAACCAACGGTCGCCGTATTTCAACCAACGGCCTGCTCGCCCACCGATAGTTGAGCCAATCCGACTACTGGTTGAAGTCCAATTTTCAGCCGCTGCCCATGCCCCCATGTTTGCCCTGTCAAACGGCTTTACCCAATCGTAGTGCACCGCACGAAGGAGGGAAAGTCGCCGCCAACTCACACATCACTCACACAATTAAACATCTTGCTTCACATGAAAAACACAAGCAAAAATCACCTCGTCGCCATCCTGTTCTTGGCTGCTTCCGCCCTCACCGCGTTTTCTTCCTGCAAAAAAGACCCCGAAGAAATCGCTGCCTTGCTGAGCGACAGCGAAGCCGCCGAAATCGTCGAAACCACCCTCAGCGACCGCAACGCCGGAGCAGAAATGCCCACCGTTGATCTCGCCAAACTCATCGAATCCAGCCTAGGCAGTTGCGGCGTGCCCGGCGACACCACATTTTCCAAAAGCAAAGCCGGTGCCGTGTCGTACAACTACACCTTCGATCTGGGCTGGATCGTGAACTGCAACGCCCTCAACATCCCGCAAAACGCCACTGCCACCCTCAAGGGCAACGGCACCTTCGGCACCGCCCGCTGGGATGGCAGCACTCAGGGCAGCGGCACCCTCACTTTCACTGGCCTCGCCCTCTCTGCCCCCGCCTACATCGCCAGCGGCTCGTACTCCACGACTGGCAATCTCGCAGGTGACTTCCGCAAAATCGACCCCTCCATCACCTGCGTCACCGACCTGACGCTCACCAACCTCACCATCAGTAAAACCACTTTCGTCATCACTGGTGGCACAGGTACCCTGAAAATCACGGCCACCAGTGCCAACGGCCAAACCCAGACGTTCAACGGCACCCTTGTCTTTAATGCTGACGGCACCGTGACAGTGACGGTGAACGGCCATACGCACACATTTTGAGCGAGTTAGCCCGTTTTTTCAGTAAGCCGGAATGTTATTCCGGCATATCGCTTTGCCGGAATAACATTCCGGCTTACATGGCTCTAGGGTTAAAAATGCAGAAACCCCCATGCAGACAATTGTCTGCATGGGGGTTCTATATAGTGCGAGATCAACCCTCATCAACTTTTATCAACCTCATCAACCCCTCTACATCACAACCAGCCCAAAAACGGCTCTTCCAATATTTTTTTCAACTCCACCATGAAGCGGGCAGCGTCAGCACCGTTGATCACCCGGTGATCCCAGCCAATGGTCATCGGCATCATCAGGCGCGGCTCGAAAGCCTTCGTCGTCTCGTTCCAAACCGGCTCTTGCTGAGCGGCCACCATGCTGAGTATCGCCACCTGCGGCCAGTTCACGATGCTGAGCATGTTCGTGCCACCGATACCGCCGATGTTAGAGATCGTAAATGTGCCGCCATCAAGGTCCTCAGGCTTGTTCTTGCCATCGCGGGTGCGGGTGCTGAGTTCCGTGAGTTCGATGGCAATTTCCGTCAGACCCTTGTGGTCGGTGTTGCGCATCACCGGTACCAGTAGGCCGCGTGGCGTATCCACCGCGATGCCGATGTTGACAAATTTTTTGAAGATCACCTCGTGCTTCTCCTCATCCAAACTGGCGTTGAACTGCGGCATTTTGCGCAGCAGCCCTGCCACCGCCTTGGCCACGATGGCCGTCGTGGTGAGGTTGCCACCAGCGGCTTTCACCTGCTCCTTGTACTGCTGGCGCAGTTGCTCCAACTTGGTGATGTCGGCTTTTTCTGAAATCCAAGCGTGGGGGATGGTGTTGAAAGCGTAGTGCATGTTTTCCGCCGTAATCACTCCGATGCGGCTCTGCGGCTGCCGCTCTACAGCCCCAAATTTTTCAAAATTGGGAAGCGGCTTGCGCACCATCACGCCCGCCGAGGCCGCCGCCGCTGTGCTGCCACCGCCCGTGTCAATTTTATGTTTCACCAAATCTACCACATCCTTGTACGAAATACGGGTGGCACCCTCCGCCGGCTTCACCTCTGAGAGATTGATTCCCAACTCTTTAGCGCGTTTTCGAGCCAATGGGCTGACGCGAAGGTTGGAAGGGGAAGGGTTGAGGGTGGAGGGCTGAGGGCTGAGGGCTGAGGGTGGAGGAGCAACGGGGGCAGGAACTGCTGCTGCTGGAGGTGGCGGAGCAGGGGCCGCTACAGGCTCAGCCGCTGCGGGCTTGCTGGCTGGTGCGGCTGCTTCCCCAGCGGTCTCGATGCGCATCACGAGTTTGCCTTCAGTCACCTCGTCACCGACTTTCACCAAAATCTCGACTACCATACCGTCCACATCAACCGGAATATCCACGTTGACTTTGTCCAACGCGACCTCCATCACCAACTTGTCCGAGGGAACGGGTTCGCCAACTTTGGCCGCGATTTTTTGCACTGTTCCGGTGGGGCTGTTTTCACCGAGGGAGGGAATTCTAAGTTCGTACAACATAAAATGAAGTGATGATTCGGATAAATGCCGCCCCTTCGGGGGCGGGCAAAGGTGCTTCAAAATTTGGTTTGGGAGGTAAAAGTGGCGCACCTTGAAGGCGTTGCACCTAACTTTTAGCAAGCGATTTTGTCCACACGCCGCCCGTGTCTGCCACCTTCAAACTCCGTGTTCAGGAAAATGCGCACCATCGCTTGAGCCAGTATTTCAGGCACATAGCGAGCAGGCAGCGCGATCACGTTCGCATTGTTGTGCTGGCGAGCGAGAGCGGCCAGTTCCTCCGTCCAGCACAAAGCGCAACGGATGTGCTGGTGCTTGTTGGCTGCGATGGCCACCCCGTTTCCGCTGCCGCAAAGCAGCACCCCCCGGTCGGCTTGCCCACCTTCGACGGCCTCGGCCACCGCATGGGCAAAGTCGGGGTAATCCACCGAGTCGAATGAGTGTGTGCCAAAATCAAGCACCATGTGGCCCTGAGATTGGAGCATGGCTACGAGGCCATCTTTGTACGGGAATCCGGCATGGTCACAGCCGATAGCGATATTCATGGGGCAAAGATAGACGTTTGCTGATTTCAGACATCGGCAGTTTCGACAAGGTGGCAAGAGGTCGTTGTACTTTTGGGCCGGCAACTTCGCCACGCACACACCATGACAAAAAAAGCATCTACCGTTTTTGCATTCCTCCTACTTGCCGCTCTCTCTGTCTTCGGCCAGAGCGACTGGCGCAGCAGAGTCGCCCCCGAACTCCTCGCAGCCTTCGACCGGGGCGAAACCGCCGATTTCTTCCTTATTTTTAAAGAAAAAGCCGATCTCGGCAGCCCGCGTGCCGGGGAGACGAAATCTGATCGAGCACACCGGGTGTTCACCGCGCTGCAACTGACCGCCGACCGCAGCCAATCAGCTGCTCGCCAATTGCTGCGCGAGCAGGGCGTATCGGCCAACAGCCTGTTCCTCGTGAATGCCATCGCCGTGCAGGGCGGCAGCGCAACGCTGGCCCGCAATTTGGCCGCGCTGCCCGACGTGCGGCACATCGCCGCCGATCCTTGGGTGCAGTTCGATGGGCCAGTACACGACACGGATGATCCTACCTTAAGTGCCGCACCGACAAAAGACCGCAACGGCACGGAGTGGGGCTTAGAAAAAATAAACGCCCCAGCGGTGTGGAGTTTGGGCTATACCGGGCAGGGCATCACCGTAGGTGGTGCCGATACGGGCTACGAGTGGGGCCACCCGGCCATCAAGCCGCACTACCGGGGCTGGAATGCGCAGGACACCAGCGCCACTAACCACAACTACAACTGGCACGACGCGATCCACGTCGTCAGCCCGCTCAACGGCGATACGCTCAACCCCTGCGGGTTCAGCAGCCGCTCGCCATGCGACGACAACAATCACGGCACCCACACGATGGGCTCCATGACGGGCGACGACGGTCAGGGCAACCAGATCGGCGTTGCGCCCGGTGCGAAGTGGGTGGCCTGCCGCAACATGGAGCGCGGCTGGGGCAAGCCCTCGAGTTACATCGAGTGCTTCCAGTGGTTCCTCGCGCCCACCGATCTCGATGGCCTCAACCCCGACCCAGACAAGGCTCCGCACGTGATCAACAACTCGTGGTACTGCTCCTACGAGGAGGGCTGTACCGACCTCGCGGTGAACGAACTGATGCGTCAAGCGGTGATCGCGCTGAAAGCATCGGGCGTTTTCGTGGTGGTGAGCAACGGCAATTTTGGGCCAAACTGCGGCACTACCTCCGGCCCGCCCGCTTATTTTGAAGAAAGTTTCAGCGTAGGCTCCACCCGTTTCAACGACACCATTTCTGGATTCAGCAGCCGGGGGCCGGTGCTGATCGACACGAGTTATCGCATCAAGCCGAACGTGTCGGCACCGGGCAGCAACGTGCGTTCGTCCATCCGAAACGGCGGGTACGCCAACTTCAGTGGCACCAGCATGGCCGGGCCGCACGTGGCTGGCTTGGTCGCGCTGGTACTGTCAGCAAGGCCCGATTTGGCTGGCAACGTGGAGTTTTTGGAGACGCTCATCGAGCAGACATCAGTACCGTTCAACGACACCATCCAATGTGGCGAGGTGCCGGGCGATGCTCGGCCCAACCAAGCCTACGGCTGGGGCAGGGTGGATGCATTGGCAGCGGTGCAAGCAGCACTATTGGTCCCCACAGGGGAGCCAAGCCTTTCTTTTCCAACGGCTTATGTGTCGCCCAACCCCGTGTATGACGAGGCCATTGTTAACCTAAAAAATGTGTCAGGGAAAACTTCGCTTGATGTGATGAGTGCCAACGGGCAGGTTGTTTTTTCCAAAAACTGGAACGCTGCACCGCAGGAGCAGCAAGTGCGCATCTCGTTCAAAAATCTGCCAGCAGGGGTGTATTTCTATCATTTGCGCAGCGAAAACGGCAGCGCGGCGGGCAAGGTGGTCAGACGTGAGGAGTGAGACGTGAGGGGCGAGAAGTGGACCTCACGTCTCGCCCCTCGCGACCCTCACATCTCGCGACCCTCACATCTCACTCCTCACATCTCGCCCCTCACTCCCATGCTCTGGTACAGCGTTTTCAAATCTCTCCACCTCATCGGGGCCGTATCTTGGATGGCCGGGATGTTTTATTTGGTGCGCATCATGGTGTACCATGCTATGGCTTTCGCGCGGCCCGAACCGGAGCGAAGCACACTCACCCGGCAGTATTCGCTGATGGAGTGGAAGGCCTACAACATCATTCTGAAACCGGCGGTGGTCATCACTTGGACGTTCGGCACGGTCATGTTGTGCATCCAACCCGCTTGGTTGCAGCAGGGCTGGATGGAGGTCAAACTGCTTTTTCTGGTGTTGCTCACTGGCTACACGCACTACTGCAAAAGCCACATCCGGCAATTAGAAGCAGGCACATCCAGGTTCACGCACATCCACTACCGGGCTTTCAATGAGGTGCCTACCATTTTTCTGGTCGGCATCGTTTTTTTGGCTGTGTTTAAAGACGGAATCAACTATGCTGGGCTGTTTGGAGGCTTGGCTGTGTTCATCGGGTTGATTGCTTGGGGCATCCGAAAGGCCAATAGATAGTTGCTGGTTAATATGCGGCATCTTGCTGGCAATTAGGGCAAACGCACCAAATCTGGAAAGCGGGTTTGAAACAGTGGCGTAGCCCCAGCGGGGCGTAGCAGACACCTCTTTTTGCTGCGCCCCGATGGGGCTGTTTGGCTGTGGCCAGCACATTTCTACCTATGCTACGCCCCTCCGGGGCTTCCAGATTTTGATGCGTTTGCCCTGATTGGCCATTAGCAAATTGGCTAATTTTCTCATTCTACCTATGCCATCGATTGCCGAACTGCTTGCTGCGCACATCTGGTGGCAGAGATGCCATGAAAGATAGCGTTGGGGCGAGTATATCCTACACAAAAAGCCTCTCCAGTGGCTGACACGGAGAGGCTACGAAAACAATAAACAGCAGGATAGATTCTTGATTGGTTCTTGGTGATTGGTTGACTGGCTTACGCGTTGTCCAGCCAACCAATCACCAGTCCACCAGTCACCGCCTCAGACATTACTGATCTTCCGGGTCACTTTGTACAGCCGAGTAGTTTCGTTCACTTCTTCCTCGAAGGGATCGTTGTCGAAGTAGTTGGCCGAAATCATTTTCAAGCGGATGATGCGGCCTCGGTTGTTGAAAATTTTCTGGACGTATTTCACCCACACGTTCCCACTGGAGCGCACCGCGTAGATTTCGTTGTCGCGGATTTCGGCGAGGTTTTCCACCGATTTGCACACTACGATGTCGCCCGTGCGGATCACTGGGTCCATTGAGTTACCCTCAATCTGGAAAGCCACGAGACCGGGACCGCTCACACCAGGAATGGAAAAATAGGAGTTGTCTTCCGCGCTTTCGGCACCCAGTGTAGCACCTGCGAAGGCACGTACATTGGTGAACAGGATGTTGCCGTTGTTGCTGGCGGATGAGAAAGAACGGTCGTTGAGTGCGTCACCCGGCGCATCGAAACCGAAGGGGTGACCAATGCCATGCAGGAGCCAAGCCTCATTGATGTCATAAGCACGGCAAAACGACTGGGCTTGGCCGTAGTCGATCACGCGCTTGCTATCGGGGTTAAGGAATGCCCGGATGATGTGGCCGTAGGCTTTGTTGCCTAGCACGCGGTCGGCTACGTCGCCCACGCCTTTGCCGCTTCGGTCATTTTTGACGATGGCCCCGCGCTCTTCCAAAAGTTTGAAAGCGTTGACGAACCGCTGGTTCAGGTCAATTCTATCTTCCTTGATCATACCCTGAGTGATTGCCCCTGCGCTTTCGGCGGCGCAGAGCGGTGAAACATGATGGTTGTTGATTGGGTAGTGATAAGTGTTGAGTGATAAGTGGCCTATACTTTTGGTGGTTGGTATTCTTGACTGCACTAATACACTTACCGCTTACCCCTGCCTGTTTGACCCTGCAAATTTCAAACAAAGAGTTTTTAAAAACAAAAAATGTCAAAGTTTTTTTTCAACTTTTTTTTCACGAAGGAATATCTCCGGACTTACCGAACTGGTTGTTAGGTTTTTAGAGAAAAAATGGAGTATGGTTTTTTTGTTGAAAAAAGGGGGCGTAGCCTAGGTTTTCCTGATGGTAAAATTTGGTGTTTGACAAATCTTCGTACTTTTGCTCAACCCCGGGTGCAACTTCAAACCCTCCAACTCCAAACTTCAAACTCTCTGCATGGGCATCGTCATTTCTCTACTGAATCACAAAGGCGGGGTCGGCAAGACCACCAGCGCCATCAACATAGGGGCTGGACTGGTCGAACTCGGCAAGCGAGTGCTGCTGATCGACCTCGACCCACAAGCCAACCTGACCATCTCGCTCGGCATTCCGCGCCAGAAACACACCATCTACGAAGCCTTACGCGGTGAGGGTGATCTGGTGCCCTACACCCACAAAAAAGGGCTGGACGTGATCACTTCTTCGCTCGACCTGTCGGGTGCAGAGATGGAACTCATCAACGAAGCCGGGCGCGAGTACATCCTCCGCGAACTTATCGGCCAAGTGTCCGACGATTACGATTATGTGCTGATCGACTGCCCGCCCTCGCTCAGTCTGCTCACCCTCAACGCGCTCACCAGCAGCCGCTACGTCCTCATCCCGCTGCAAACCGAGTTTCTGGCCGTGCAAGGCTTGGCTAAGATTAAGCAGGTGATCGACAAGGTGCGGATGCGGCTGAACAAGCAACTCGAAATGAGCGGCGTGATCGCCACGATGTACGACAGCCGCCGGGTGCTGAACCGCGATGTGGTAGAAACCATCCACAAATATTTCGGCGACAAGGTGTTCAAAACCTACGTCCGCGACACAGTGGCACTGGCCGAAGCACCAGCGCAGCGCAAGGACATTTTTGATTACAGCCCCCGCTCCAACGGGGCAACGGACTACCTAGAATTGAGCAAAGAAATTTTGCAACGCACTCAAAATCAATGATGAAGCGGCCATGAGCAAAAAAAGATTCTCCTCCGGGCTGGACGATTTGTTCAGCGAAGCAGCGGCGATGCAACAAGGTGGCATCGAAGCGGCTACTCTTTTTGCGCCAACAACAGAGCGAAAGGCTTCATCGCACAAGAATTTTGCGTCGGGGCTGGATGCACTTTTGCAGGAAGCGTTGGAGGAAAGCTTGGAGCGTTACGAATCCAACCAGCCCGACACCACCACGCCCAGCAGCACCAAGTCGCGTACCCAGCGTACTGCCGCGCCTTCGCGCTCGGTACTCAGCGGGCTGGATGCGCTCATCCGGCAAACCATTGATGTACAAGAAATTAGTAGCGACGAAGCCTCTGGCAAAAAACGCCTTACGGTGGCGGTCGACCGCTCAAAATTAGACAAACTCAAAGTCATCGCCCGCATGGAGAACGCCTATCTGAAAGATTTGCTGGTCAACTTGATTGATGGCTACATCGAGGAGTACACGCAGCAAAAAGGAGTCTCTCTCTAAACCATGAACAATGAACCATGAACGATGAACTGCGAGCGGCAACCCGGTTCATCGTTTTTACTTCATCGTTCATCGTTCCAAAAAAATGGATTTCCGCCTTTTTTACAACCAGAGCATCCATCCCGAACTGATGCACCTCGAACAGCGGCGGCGGCGCTTGGTGCGGCTGCTGTTTCTCTCCGCATGGCTGCTGGCGGGTGTGGTGGCGGTACAGATTTACTTGGGTATCTTCCTGATTACCTTGCTGTTGCTCATCCCGGTAGGGTGCTGGTCGGCCTACCTACTGTTTCGGGTAAAAGTTTACTTCGCAGAGTTCAAGCCCCGCGTCGTGGAGGCACTGCTGGATTTTATCGACAACGACGTGAACTACACCTTTGAGGGCTATGAACCGAAGGGCCGCATCACAGAGGAGCAGTTTCTGGCGAGCAAAATCTTCACCACCGCGCACGACTTCGCGGGCGAAGACCACATCCGAGGTCAAGTGCGCGAAACGCCCTATGAGATGAGCGAACTGCGGGTGCGCGAGTTTTCTCCCTCCCGTAACCGGCTGGATTATGTGTTCCGGGGCGTGTTTCTGATCGCTGATTTCAAACGCTGGGATATGCACGGCAGCGTCCTCTTGCTGCCCGACGCTTACCGCAAGTACCTGATTCGCAGCGAACGCGCCTTCCATCTCATAGGCGGTAGGCGGGTAGAAAATAACCTACTGCCCGATTTTGAAGCCTTTTTCGACACCTACGCAACCCCCGATGTGCGCATCAGCGACGTAATCTCGGAGGAAATGCAACTCGCCATCCTCAACTTCCGCCGCCAATTTCAGGAGCAAAACCGCCAGAAGGAAATCTACCTCTCCGTCGTTGGCGACAAAATCTACATCGCCCTCACCCAAGACCGCGACCTGCTGGAGCCTTCGCTCTGGACGAGCAACGTGAGTTATCCGCTCGTGCGCGAGTTCTACGACGACCTGCGAATACTGCTCGATTTGGTGCGGCATGTGGATGTGATGAACTGAACATTTTTTCTCGCAAAGGAGCGACACAAAGGGTTTCTCGCAAAGGCGCAAAGGCGTGATGCAAAGGGTTTCTCGCAAAGGCGCAGAGGCGCAAA
>JAYSUY010000208.1:0-5780 GCA_043718855.1 Saprospiraceae bacterium
GTCAACCAATTTCAGGACTAACACGTTTTGTTTTGTCAACCAACTTTAGGACTAATTCGATTTTCTTCACATAGTGTAAACTTTTTTCAGGACGAGACACAATCACCAGTCAACCAATCAACCAATCACCAATCAACCAATCACCATTAGAACCGATACCCCAGCGACAGGGTGATGTTGCTGCCAAATCGGAGGCGCTGCATCACGTTGTCTTTGTCTGCTTCGTATTTGTGGCTCGCGTTGTTGTCTTGGTAGTACATGAAATCTGGGCGGAGAATGTCGCCCCAAGTCAGTTTCACTTCGCCACGCTCGCCGAGGCGCTTGTTGACCGAAAAATCGAGCAGGTTGCGGTGGCGCTCGTACACGTCGCCATAGCCCACTGTACCCACTTGTGCTATGCGGTCGCCGATGACGTTGTACACCAACGTAGTGCTTAGGCCGATGCGGGGCATGTTGTAAGTCAAACCGGCATTGATGATGTAGGGCGACTGGCCTTGCAGGGCGCGGGTAGAATCGAAGTACGACACCCCTTTGGAGAGGTCAATGTTGGAGCGGATGAAGGCTGCATTGGAGAAAAACAGGAGATTTTCCCACTTTTCGCCCAAGAAATCGAAGTTTTTGCGCACCTCCAATTCAAGGCCGTAGTTGTTGGCGCTCAGCACGTTGTTGAACGTAAAAATGCGCGTTCCAGCTCCTGGAGAGGCAAAGGTGAATTCAATGGGGTTGTCGAATTTTTTGTAAAACAGGCTGGCACTGAACAGTTGGTTTCTGCCTGGATAAATCTCATAGCGCAAATCGGCATTGAAGATTGAGCCTTGCGTCAGGTTGGGATTGCCAACCACGTTAGCATTCAGGTAAAAATCGAAGAACGAAAACGGGGCTATCTCACGGAACTCTGCACGACACACCGTTTTGGAGCCAGAGAGGCGCAGTTGTTGCCGCTCATCAATGCTGTACGTCAGGTTAAACGAGGGCAAGAACGTAGTCACCGTGGTGTCCACCGAAATCGGTTGACCTGCGAATTGGGCCGCCTGCACTTGCTGGCGGAAGCTCTCGACCCGCCCGCCCCAAGTGAGGCGAAACCGCTCTGCAAAATTATTGTCCAACATCACATAGCCTGCCGTAAGGTTAGACTGGCCAGCGTAACTGTCGCTGGGGTTGGTGATCTCGTCCATCACGAAGCCCGTTTCCCCAATATTTCCAGGGACAAAAATCTGGCTTTGTGGCAAATTGAGTTTGGTGTAGTCGAATTTGGTGAAGTTGCCCAGCACAAAGCCCATCACGCGGGCATCGAACGTGCGGTCGCGATCTTGGTACAGGCCACCTACTTTCAACGTCTGTTTTTTATTGAGGATGCTGAATGGTATGCTCAGATCAACGTTGCCATTGATGGTATTTTCTTCCAAATTGGAGTAGAAACGTCCGCTGCGGTATGGGTCAGCAGAGCCGAAGGGCACGTATGCCTGAAAGGGGATGTTGACATCCAGCGTGTCGTCAAAGTTTTTGAAGTAAAACATCCGGCGCAGCGAAGGCACGTTGCGGGTGCTGCGGTTGTAGCCTGCGCCCCAGTCGAGGCGAATCCCTTTCTGGCTCAGTTGGTGGCCACCATACACGCGGGTGGTGAGCAAGTGGTTTTCGGTGTATTCGATGGCCGTCGAGCTCACTTTGCGCACCTGCTCGTAGTCATAGCCAGAGCGGTCGCTCACGATGTTGTCGGTGTTGGTGGAGTAGCTGGCTTGTACACCGACCTTCTGGGTATTTTTAATCTTCACGGCCGCGTTGAACAGCGCACCCCACAACACGTTGTTTTTGAACTGCTTGTCAGAGAAGTCAAACAGTTTGCTCGACACGTCGTAGTCCGAGCGGTTTCCGTTTTGCAGGCGATTGTTGTTGCTGTAAGACAAAGCGATGGTGGAACCAAACTGGATTTTTTTGGCAGCACTGGTGACATAACCGCCGCTGAGTTGCAAGCCCATGTTGGGGCGGGCACTGCTTTCTTCATTAATGGCCCAGTCGTTGGGGAAGAGTGCAGAGGAACGGTATTTTTCTGCTTTCGGCTGCTTCTTGAAGTCAGCAGTCGCCGGGAAGGCATCGGGCAGCGCACGGGTGCCGTCATCGTTACCCAACCAGTCGGAGCCACCGGCTTCGCCGATCTGGTAAGGCTTGAAAGTGGTGACGGTGTTGTAGCCGCCGCTTACGTTGGCCTGCACGAACGACTCCTCAGGAATATCTTTGGTGGTCAGCAAAATAGCACCGCCAGCGAACTCTCCTGGCAGGTCGGCGTTGGCCGTTTTCACGATCACCAAGTTGTCGAGCATGGAGGAGGGGAACAAGTCGAACGAGAAAGCCTTGCGGTCTGGCTCGGTGCTGCTGAGCAGTGCGCCATTGAGCATCGCGATGTTGTAGCGGTCGTTGAGGCCCCGGATCACGGCAAATTTGTTGTCCTGGATGCTGGCCCCGCTCACGCGGCGGATCACATCTCCAGTGGTGCGGTCGGGTGTACGCTTGATCGTTTCGGAGCTGATGCCGTCGCCGATGGTTGCGCTTGTTTTTTGCAGGATGGTGAGGGCGCTTTGGCTTGACTTGGTTGCTGTGGCTACGATCAACACTTGTGTGAGCGTGGTGCCAGTGGCAGGCTCCTCCATGGCGATGTCCACCGTGGTCGCGTCGTTGCTTTTTACTACGATGCCTTCGATGGTTTTTGCAGAGTACCCGGTGTAGTTTATAGTGATTTTGTGCGTTCCTGGCTCGACATTGCCGATGGTGAAATTGCCGTCGAGGTCCGTCACTGCGCCGCCCGCGCCCTCGTCGAGGCGGACAGATGCGCCGATGAGCGCGTCAGCAAATTTTGCGTCGATGATTTTGCCCGAAATAGAGCCTTTCTGGGCGACAAGAAAAAGTGGGAACAGGCACAAAAGTGCGAGTAGGGTGTATGTGTGCTTCATAATTGTGGATGGATACAGATTTCGCCCACAAAGGTCTTTTAACCGCCTCCGAAGCGGGGGAAAGCGGGTTTAAGTTAGTGTTAAGTTTGGGTTTTTTGCCCCAAAACAGAGAGGCGCGTATCTCTCCCACGGAAGAAATACGCGCCTCAAAACTTCAAACTTCAAAACTTCAAAACTTCAAACTTCAAACTACCTTTTTACCACCACAATCGCACCCTGTGCTCGGCTCGTGTTCAGGTGTACGACGTACATCCCTGCGGGCAGTGCACTCAGGTCAAGATCGAACTGGTTGTCGCCCACGGCTAACTCTATGCTGCGCGATTGCAGTGTCTCGCCGAGCAAGTTGCTGAGGATCAGGCGAGCGGGTTCGGCATCTGGAGAGGTAAGTGAAAGTTGGGTCAGGTCGCCTGTCGGATTGGGGCTGATCGATAGGTTGAAAGCGATATGAGTGTGCAGGTCATCAGTGCTGCTCACTTGCAGGCTTCGGTTGCCGTTGGCAAACCACACACCCCAGCGGCGGTTGTTGATGAGTGCGGTGCTGGTGCCTTGCGGCGCGATTTTGCTAGCAGCCAAGCCTTGCAGGCGCAAGTTTGTGGCGGTGCTGCTGACCGGGCGTTCGTACAGGATGGCGTTGTCGGTGCGGGTAAAATTGGGCCAGCCGAGGCTGCCATTGTTGCTCACCAGCACGTTGTAGTCGCCAGTCTCCACGTTCGCGCCGTAGATGTCGTTGCGTATGGTGGCGGTGCTTTCGTCAATGAAGTCGAATGCGATGACGTAGGGGGAGTTTTTGGCGATGGCTGGGTTGCCGACGCTCGTGTTGTCGGGCAGACCGCTGAACAGTTTGCTGATGTGTACGTCTGCTGGGGTGGCGAACTTGCCGTTCTCCCAGAATTGCAGGAAACCGATGTCCCAGTAACTCAGGTTTTGGCCATTGGGCAGCTGGTTGTAAGCATCGTACATCAGGTTTTCGCCCGAATAGTCGAATTCTAGCACGTCGCTGTACTGCACGTCGCCGGTGATTTGGCCCTGCGTGTAGGTCGGATTGTACAGTTCGTACTCCACTTCTTTCTGGGTCACAAAGTCGTACACGTAGATTCGGTTGTCGCGCACTTCGCCGGTATATTCGGTGGAGTAGGCTATAAATCGCCCGTCTTTGGAGATGGCTACATTGTGCCAGATGGTTTGGTTTTCTAGCACATCCACCGTCGGTACAATGGTACCGCTCGGATTGAATTCCAGCGTGACGAGCATCAACTGGCCCGCGTCGTTGACGAACACTGCTTCCGTGCCATTGTCGGTCACACTGGGGCGACTGCGCAGACCCTGGTCGTAGATGGTGCCCAGCACCGTACCGTTGCCGAGCGCGAGGTCAAGTTTGGAGTAGTCGTTGGAGGTGATGTAAATGAAATCCTTGCCGGGGTTCACGGTCAGTTGGCCCTGATAGTTGCCGCTCGGCTGATTTCCACCGATGCCCACTGCGGTAAAAGCATTCGCAGCGATGTCGGCTACAGTCGTGCCGTACAGGTCTTTGGCGGCTTGCACAACGGCGATGCGGCAGTCCACGAATTGGCTGGATTTGACCAAATAATCGCGCAGCGCCTTGTAGTAAACTTGCTCGGCCTTGTCTTTCCCTACGGCTGCATTGTTGGCAAAAAGGTAGAATGCGTGGTTGGGTATGCCGCTGTTGATGTGTACGCCACCGTTGTCGCCTGTTCCCGTGAATTTTTCGTTCGTGTGCTTGGGCTGCCAGAACTGGGTGTTTTTCGGAGCGCTGTTGTTGGGGTCTTGCAGGTCGCGCAGGGCGCCGCTGTTGCTCACGCCGGGCTGCATCACGTCTTCCCCAATCTTCCAGTCGTCGCGGTCGATCATAGCCCCGAACACATCGGCAAATGACTCGTTGAGTGCACCGCTTTCACCCTGATACTCCAAGTTGGCCGTTTTTTCCACCACTCCGTGCGTCATCTCGTGGCCGCCCACATCAAGGCCGCGTGCGAGGGGCTTGAACGCCGACCCGCCGTTGCCGTACCACATTGCATTGCCGTTCCAGAAAGCATTTTCCATTGATGAGCCGTCGTCTTCGGCCACGTTGAAAAAAGCCAAAATGTTGCCCCCTACGCCGTCAATGGATTTGCGGGTGAAGGTGTTTTGGAAGTAGTCGTAACTTTTGATGCTGTTCCAGTGGGCACTGACGGCGGCTTTGTTGGTAAAAGTCGTGCTGGTGGATTTCACCAGATCATAGGAGAAAGCGTTGGTGGCTGGCGAGGTGTTTTTGGCATCCAGCGTCACGATTGCGCCCGCTGGTTTGTTGGGCATCTGCGAGCCAGTGCTGTTGAACATCAACTTGCTTGCATCCTCCATGTACACCGTGCTGCCGTCCTGCCAAGCACCGAACGAGCGGTTGACGTTGAACAAATCTTGCCCCATGCCACCAACTGGGCCGTCGGGCGGGGGGGGAGGGGAGAGTTTGAAGTTTGACGTTTGATCCGTCTCCGCGCCGAGCACTTCGAGGTTGGAACACGCGGCTTCCGCACTTCTGTGTCCATCAATCGCACAAGTGTAGTCGAAGTGGTGGATGATCTCGCCTGTAGTCGCATCCACAAAATACACCCAGCGGTGCAGCACATTGGGGCGGGCTGTCACCTGCCAAGCGAGGCGTTCGCCGTCCAGTTTTCGGTTGGGGTGGTACACCACCAAGTGGGCCGAGTACGGCTGATAACCAATGAGTTGAAGTTCTTCTGGAGTCCAGTAAGTCTTGGCTTTGCTGGGGCCGATGTGTTCCATCACCTTCCAGGTAGCATCGGCAGCATGAATGGTCGGCTCCACCGAAGTCAGCGA
>JAYSUY010000209.1:0-5775 GCA_043718855.1 Saprospiraceae bacterium
TTGGTGGATTTTGTGACCCAATTCGTGGACTACAAGGGCTACGATAAAGTCCATTTGCTGGGCAACTCGCTGGGCGGTCATATCGCTCAACTCTATGCGCTCGCCCACCCAGAGCAGGTCGCTTCCATGACCCTCACGGGCAGTTCTGGACTGTTCGAGAGCGCGTTTGGCTCCGCGTTCCCCAAACGTGGCGACTATGAGTACATCAAGAAAAAAACGGGAGAAACATTTTTTAACCCTGAAGTGGCCAGCAAGGAATTGGTGGACGAAGTGTTTGGTATTGTGAACGACCGCAACAAAGCCATCCGAGTAGTGGCTACCGCCAAATCTGCTGTGCGGCACAATCTTGGAGATAAACTCCATCAGATCAAGGTACCCACCCTGCTGGTGTGGGGCAAGCAAGACACTGTGACACCGCCTTTTGTGGGTGAAAAATTTCACGAACTGATCGTGAACTCTCAACTCTTTTTCATCGAGGAGTGCGGCCACGCCCCGATGATGGAGAAACCAGAGGAGTTCAATGCCATACTGGAAAAATTTCTGGACAAAGTGACTGCGTAGGTGGTGCCGTGTAAAGTTTGGCTAACCCTGTCTGTAGCCAAACTCTTCCAACAATTTTGTCGTGGCTGATGGTCGGCTTTTTAAGCACTTCACCTATGAGAATGCCACGCCAGCGCACGAGACGGCGGAGTGCCTCCATGTAGCCGCTACTTCGTCTGCACTGCGAAAGTCGGGTTCGATTTCGGGCAGCGGCACACCGGCGCGGTTCAGGTAGATGAGCGAGTCAGTTAGGTGCTGGTCGCGTATACTTTTTCCCGCATCTTCCTCTAAATGAATCTGATGTATGCGAATTTTTCGAAGTGCAGAGTTTGAAGTTTCAACTTGCACGGCTCGCCCAGGCAGATAAGGGTACTGAGTTGGACGCGGGTTTCGAGGCGGATGACGGTTTCGTAAGTCAAGTTTTGCTACATCATTTTAAGGTATGGCTTTTCACCCCAACTGCTCCATCGCCCGCTCCCAATCTGCATACACGGTTTCTAATTCTGCCTTCAAGTTGTTGTACTTCTTGATTTTATCATCGGATTCGGGGCGAGTATAAAAATCCGGCACAGCCATTTGCCCTTCAAATTTATTGAGTTCAGACTCTAGGTCAGCGATGCGCTTCTCATGCTTCTGCACGACTCGCTCCAATTGTTTTTTTTCTTCGGAACCCAGCACTTGGACACCGTTGTCTGAGGCTCGCCCGCCGCCCGTCACGGTCCGTTTCTCCACATCGCGCATGTTGTCGAGTTGGCGTTTTTCCAAAAAGTAGTTGATGTCACCGAGGTATTCTTTGAGGTTGCCGTCGCGGAATTCGATGGTGCGGTCAGTCAGGCCTGATAGGAACTCGCGGTCGTGGCTCACCACGAGCAGGGTGCCGTTGTAGGCTTGGAGGGCCTGCTTCAGCACATCCTTCGATAGCATGTCCAAGTGGTTGGTTGGCTCGTCGAGCAGGAGCAAGTTGAAGGGGCGGAGCAGCATACAGGCCAGCGCGAGGCGCGCGCGCTCGCCGCCGCTGAGGGCCACTACTTTTTTGTCTACATCTTCGCCGCTGAACAGGAAAGCACCGAGTATACTTCGCAACTTGGTGCGCATCTCTTCGGGCGAGTTATTTTCCATGGTTTGCAGCAGAGTGATTTTGGGGTCGAGGGTCTCGGCTTGGTTCTGAGCATAGTAGCCTACGCTGACGTTGTGGCCGAGTTCGATTTTGCCGGAAGTGGCTGGTTCGTGGCCGACGAGCATCTTAGCGAGGGTAGTTTTACCCTGCCCGTTTTGCCCCACGAAGGACACACGCTCTCCGCGAAGCATTTTAAAGTCAACACTTTCTAACACTTTTGCTTTGCCGTAGTACTTACTAACGCGCTCGGCATTGGCCACTACCTCGCCACTGCGGGGTGCATCGGGGAATCGGATGCGCATGGTGGATGTGTCCATGTCGTCGATTTCAATGCGCTCTAATTTGTCGAGTTGCTTCTGCATGGATTGGGCCATCTTGGTCTTTGTGGCTTTGGCCATAAAGCGGTTGATGGTACGCTCGCGGTCAGCGATGACGCGCTGTTGGTTGTCGTATGCGTTCTGCATCTGCTCGCGGCGGTCGCTGCTGAGTTCGACGTATTTGGAGTAGGCAGCCTTGTAGTCGTAAAGTTTGCCAAGCACGATCTCCACAGTTCGGTTGGTCACGTTGTCCAAGAATCGGCGGTCGTGGCTGATGACGATGACCATACCAGGGTAGTTGAACAGCCAGTTTTCTAACCATAGTATGCTCTCAATGTCCAAGTGGTTGGTCGGTTCGTCAAGCAACAGGAGGTCTGGGCGGCGGAGCAACATTTTGGAAAGTTCGATGCGCATCTGCCAGCCGCCACTGAATTCATCAGTGAGCCGCGTCATGTCGGATGCCTTAAAACCGAGGCCGCCCAGCACTTTTTCAGCATCGGCCTGGCTGGTTGCACTGCCCATGTGGTGGAGGTGCTCAGTCACGTCGCTCATCTGTTCGATGAGTTTGGAATACTCATCACTTTCATAGTCTTCTCGCGTAGCGAGTTGATGCTCAATGCGGTGGAGTTCTTTTTCCAACTCAAGAATTTCAGAAAAAGCGGTCATCGTCTCATCAATCACTGTCTTACCTTTCGGCATCAGCATATCTTGGTGGAGGTAGCCAAGGGTGAAGTGCGCAGGGAAAACAACGTTGCCTTCCTGGGGCTGCATTTCGCTGGAGATGATTTTGAGGAGCGTAGACTTGCCGGCACCGTTACGGCCTACGAGGCCTACGCGTTCGCCTGGCTTAAGCACGAAATTGACCGAATCGAGCAGGATGCGGTTGCCGTATTGGATGTAGATGTTGGACAGAGATAGCATAGCGGGCGCAAAGGTACTTTGAAGTTGGGGGTTCAGGGGTGGGAGTTCAAATTTTGCAGCAAAGCCCTATAAACTAATGCTGAGCGAGTGTTTATCAAAAAATAAGCCCCGTAGGTTTCAAAAACCTACGGGGCTCATCATGCCAAATATCTATATGAACAGTGCAGCTTACTTGCGGAAAAGCCCTTCCAACACACTGCCCAATAAACCGCCGCCACTTTGTGGCTGTTGTTGTTGTTGTTGTCCGCCTCCAAGCACACCGCCGAGTACGTTGTTGAGCAAGTCGCCAAAGCCGCCCGACTGAGCGTTTTGTGCAGAACCCGATAAAATACCTGCCAGTGAACCCAAATCAAGGCCGCCCTGATTTTTGGCGCGGCCCAACACTTGCATCACGATGGGTGCCAGAATCGGCATGAGTTTCATCACTTGCCCCATGTTTAGGCCCGAGCTTTGTCCAATCTGTTCGGCAGCGGCCTCTTGGCGACCGCCGAGCACGTGCCCCAAGATGCCGAGGCCATTGGCTGCGCCTGCATTTTGATCACCTCCGCTCATCATGCCACCTACCATACCCATCAGGTCGTCGAGCATACTGCCATCATGGTCGCGGTCAAGTGCAGATCCGAGTGCGGACAAACCGCCCTCTGAGGAGGCATTGTTGGCTAAGCCGCCCAGAAGCGTGGCGAAAATGCCGTTGGCTGCATCGGCTGTTTGAGATTTGTCTGCCCCAATGTGATCGCTGAGTTGGCCAAGTGTTTCTTCAGAAAGTTGGCCTTGCAGGATGTCCATTAAATTCATAATCAGAACTTTAGAAAAAAATTGAAGTGAGAAATTCGTGTTTGTGTAGGTACTTTTGTTTGTACAGGTCAAAAGTAGCGGGCAAGCCTCGTTCGCTCGGGTGATTGCGGCACAAAATTGGCCAAAGGAGGAAAATATTTTTGGGTTGGTTCCAATTGCCAGAAAAGCCGCATTTTTACGCGACTTGTTACGCGCTTGTAGACATACCTTAAGTACAGAAGTCACCGAGTGCAGAGAAACATGTTTGTCTGATACCGGAATACCCCCCTTGCGAAACGCGACAACAATGTAGCACACGGATGGAACAGGATTAAACCGATCTGATTTTTCTTATAGGTCTGATTTTTCTGTCCAATCTTTTCGATCCGTATACCATTTGTGGTGTGCGATAGTTTTGCAAGAACTGAGCAGGGTTCGCAGCCCAACAAATTATTCTACGGTGGCGTTTTCTGACTCACCGACCGATTTTATGGATTATCGCGCCGCCAAACAATTCATCGTTGCCAAACTTCGGGCTGAACTGTCCGAAGCATTGCATTATCATGGATTGCACCACACCTTAGATGTGTTGAAAATGGCTGCTGAGATCGGAGAACGGGAAGGAGTCAGCCCACATAACTTGGTGCTACTCAAGACGGCAGCCTTGTTTCACGATGCTGGTTTTGTAAAAAACAAACACGCTGGCCACGAGGCTGAAGGCTGCCTCATCGCCCGTGCAGTGTTGCCGGGATTTGGTTATGGCCAATCCGATATCGAAACCATTTGTGGGATGATTATGGCTACTAAAATCCCGCAGTCACCCAATACCTTGCTCGAAGAAATTATCTGCGATGCCGATCTTGACTACTTGGGGCGTGGTGATTTTTACACCATCGGCGACTCCCTTTTTGAAGAAATGCAAGTCTACCACCTCATTGGTGATGAGTATGCGTGGAACCGTCTTCAGGTCAGTTTCCTCAATGGGCACAGGTTTCATACCCGCACCAACAAATTGCTCCGTGAGCCGGTAAAGCAGCGCTACTTGGAGGAATTAAAGGGCGTAGTAGCGGCTTATTAATTCTGATTTTCACTCCCTTTCCTGTTTGCCGAGACTAAACTTAAGTTTAGCCCCTAAATCTACTCTAGATTTGGGTCTACTACCGCTTTGCTGTTACTACTTTGCTTCTTACTGAATTAAGAATCTGGGTTTTAAAAATACAACCTAAATTAGGTATAAAATAAAAAGTTGATTATATTGAGTAATGCAACATTAACATTGGCAGGGAATTTTACAACCAAATATTCCTTTATATTTGGCATACCAAGTTGAAGAAATATTTTTTTGAAAACCAAATCTGTCTCTCCTCCCATGCCCCCTGCTCAGAAGGTACTGTTCCTCGGCAACCATCCCTCATTGCTGCAAACCCTGCGCCTCAGTGCAGGTCATTCGCTCTCCGTTGAGCAAATTTCTGACAACACTTCATTCCAACATTTACAGGATATCTCTGATGTAGGGATCGTTGTGGTGCAGCACAGCCTACCCACCAATGATGGGCTTTCTACGGTACGCAACTGCAAACGGCAACTGCCTGGCGTGCCGGTCGTGGTACTGACTTCCGATTACTCTGGGCAGACGACCAAGTTGCTGCTTAAATCTGGCGCAGAAGATGTATTTGCTATGCCTGCGCAGCATGACGATATGTTAGCGTGTTTTGAGGCTTATATCCCAAATTTCAAGTTGGCGAAAAAAAAGCCGCTCACTCAGGTACGTTCCTTAGTGGAAAAAGCGGCGTTTGCGGCTGTGGTACCAGGCTTGATGCTGGCGGGTGGGGTTTTTGGCAACCAAGAGTCATCAGTCATGTCGCTATCGGTTTCTGCGGCAATCCAACAGCCTGTTGGTGATGCGTACAAAGGTCTCGAACTGTCTTTTTTTGGCACGTTTACAGCGCGGTTTGCTGGGCAGTCGTTGATATTTACGACACAAGCCAAATCACTCTTTGCCTATTTGACTTACCATCATGCTCGGGCACTGTCGAGCGACCATTTGGCCAAGGTGTTCTGGCCCGACAAGTACGACATCTCCCCAGAGGGCGCACGCCGTAGCCT
>JAYSUY010000210.1:0-5775 GCA_043718855.1 Saprospiraceae bacterium
CCCCATCGTTTTTTCCTCTCGTCACGGCATAAGCCCCCACCTTTTTGCCTACTTCGAAGCCCACTTCACAGTCGAAGCGGTAGTGGATGCAGCCGTAAATGCGCGACTCGGAGGCCTCCTTTGCCATCGCATTCAGTTCGCTGGCTTTGTCGGGGAACAAATAGGCCAGCACCTCCGCGCCAGCGGCAGAGAAGGTGCTATGACCTGAAGTGTAAGCGGGAAAATTCGGGATGCCCGTGCAGGTGGTCACCGCAGCGTCTGCTTCGGTGGGACGAGGCAGGAGGTAGTAATATTTCGTATCCCAGCAGCTGATGCCCGCGTCCTGAATGGCTGTGTTGGTGAGAGCCATTGCTCGTGCTGCACGGATTTCGTTCATCTGCTTTTCGTAGATCAGTTCAGCAGCCTTGCGGTTCCAGTGACCGGGCGGGGTGAAACTGCCTGCGCCATCAGCCCAGTAAGCGGCGATGCGAAATTGGTCGCGGTTGCGGTTTTTGGCAATGTCCCTCAGTTCGTCAAGCGCGCGCACGAACTCTGCGCTGCCGGGTTGGGGCGGTGCCGCTGGGCGGATGGAGACAAGCGTGGGCCGGTCCAAGTTCCAGGTTGTGACATTGCCAAAAAACGGCAGCATGGGGGGACGTACAGGAATGTCGAGACTCGTCCACTGCGTGGTGATGCCTCGTGCAGTGGCATCAGCCCGTTGGGTGGGGAAGTTGGCCTGTGCATTGGCTGCGCCCATCTTGTCGGTTTTGGCGTAAGCGATAATTTTGGCGGCTACTGCTGCGCCGAGTGCTTCGCCCGCGTCAAGGTCGCTTTGCACGTTGGCACCTGCCCAGAGACGGCTGGTTTTGTGCTCGGTGGATTGCGCGTCGAGGTAGGTTTTCTCATTGGGAAACAGGAATTTGAGCACTTCGCGGGAGGCGGCAGCGACCACGGCATCCTCAGAAGGATAGCTGGGCAGGTCGTTGGCAGGCAAGAGCTGCTCCTTCAAATAACCCGTGCTGGAGAGGGATGGGCGATTGTACAGGAACTTGGAGTGCCAAGCGGCCACGAGCGCGTCGTACTGGGCCACTGCCAGCAATGCGAAAGCACGAGAGGCATAGGGCGGGTTGCAGAACGGGAAGCGCGGGTAGGCACCAGGATTGTTGGCATCGGGTAGGGGATAGGTGCCATCGGCCAAGTTGTTGGGCGGTGCGTTGTAGTTGGCCGCCAGTTCGCGGGCGATCTCGTGCCAGCGCAGCACACCATTGGCCCCCCAAGCGCGGGCGAGGTCTTTTTGCTCCGCAGAGGACCCAGCCATTGCTTTTCTCACATTCTCCACTTCAGCAAGGTACGCATCCGAAGTGTTTGCAGTGGGCGCAGGTACGGCGATTTCGCTGCTGCTGGTCAGAATGTAGGTTTTCCAAGTGCCGCCGGTGGCATCCAGCGAGGTCTCCGCGTAGGGGGGAAGCACCGGGTTTTCTGGGGTCTTGTCGCACTGGTTGAATACGGCCAACAGGGTGAGGCTGAGGAGAATGCGTAGAATGCGTGGTGTATTTTTCATGTCAAATGCTGACTGGAAATGTGTGAATGGATGTTGTTCGGCTTTAAAAACAGAAGCCTTGTGGCCTACTTTTCCGGTTGGGCCGATGCGCGGCTGGGCAGTTGGAACTGGTAGGTCGCGCCAGCCGAGATGGTGGCACCCTGCCCGACGTTGCGGCCGCTCAGCACTTGGCTGTAGCTGGCTTGCACCGCGATTTTGTTGGGAATGATGAAGTATTTGCCAAAAATGCCGGCTGCGGCAGCCTGCATTTTGTTTGTGGCCTGCGGGGCTTCGTTGTAGCGGATGTCGTCGCCGCTGAGTCCTGTGAAGTATTCGTACCAGACTTCGGTTTGCAGGTGCTTGTTGATGAAGCCTAGGCGGGTGCTCGCATCGAACACGTTGGGCACGGGCATCTCGCTGCTGTTGATGAGTTCGTTGTTGAACAGGTAAGAGTCGCGGTGTACATCCACGTTGCTGCGCCAAGTATGGCCGCCCTGTGCGGTGGCGTAGAGGCCGGTGCGGTGGGTGAAGTTCAGTACGCCGCGCAGCGAGGCAGTCTTGCATTTCAGGCCGATGCCGAACGGCAAGAAGTCGTTCTCGTACTGGCTCACGGGGGTGGAAAGACCGCCGGACACCTGGGCTTTAAACTCGCTGCCACCGCTCCATTTTTTGTCCCAAGCCTGGTATTTCAGCCAAACCGAAAGGTCTTGCACCCCGCGCTGGCCTTCGAGGTAGCTGTCGCTGCCGGTCCAGACGTAGGGCAGCGCGGCCATCACATTGAGGCGGTCGGTGATGCCGTAGTTGGTCATCAGCATCACGTTTTGAGCGGTGAAGGTGCCGATATTAGGGTTGGAGCGCTTGGTCTCGCCCTGCCAATATTCGTCCCACTGTGTGTTGGAATACTGGAGGAGGGTACACCAACTTTTTTTGGGCATCATCAGCCCGTCGGTGGGCGACTGGGCGGAGACGAGTTGGGGAAGGGCCATCAGAAGGCCGAGCAGGATGTAGTGTTTACGCATACGGGTCAGTGATTTTGTCCCGCAAACGTAGGGCGACCGGAAGGAGGAGGGAGAGCCGAGGGGCTTAGAATGGGCTTAGAATTAGAATTCTAAACCTCGTAGGTTTTTTGAAACCTGAGGGGTTTAAGCGTCCGCTACACACCAAACATTTCCCGTTCCACGATCTCACACAGGATATGCCCCAGCAAGATGTGCGCCTCCTGGATGCGGGGTGTGTCGGCGGATGGCACGTTGAGCAGTACGTCGCAAAGTGCCGCCATTTTGCCGCCCGAACTGCCCGTGAAACCCACCACGACCATGCCCTGTTTTTTCGCTACTTCAATGGCTTTCAGCACGTTGGGTGAATTGCCGGAGGTGCTGAGGCCCACCAGCACATCGCCTGCACGACCAGCGGCTTGCACCATGCGGGCATACACCTCATCGTAGCCGTAGTCATTGGCAACGGCAGTGACGTAGGAGCTGTTGACGTGCAAAGCCTCGGCGTAGAGCGGCGGTCGGTCGGTGTAAAAACGCCCCGATAATTCTGCCGCGATGTGCTGCGCATCGGCGGCGCTGCCGCCGTTTCCACAAAAAAGCACCTTGCCGTCGGCGCGGAAAGCGGCGATGAGCGTATCCGCTGCGTGGGCTATTTTTTGTAAAAAAACCGTGTCGTTGAGGAGTGCTTGCTTGACTGCGATGCTCTCGCGGATGGATTTTTGAATGGTAGTTTCGGTCATGGCTTACTTTTTCTGCGGACCAATTTTTATCGACCGCACTTCCTCGCGCCAGTTGATGGCCCGGCTGGTGGTCGAAATACCGCCTTCAAACTGGATGTCAAAAAAACTTTCGATGCGCCGCTCCTCCGTCGTAGCATCCACCACCAACTGCTCGCCCTTGAAGTTCGGCTGACTGAACAGCGTCAGCACTATGCCCTTCGGCACGATGAGCGAACCGATGAAATTGATGCAGTCGCCATCTTCCTTGCATGACTTGCGGGGGCTGCTCATGCGCTCCACTTTTCCCTGAAAACGGGCTTTGCTGAACATAGTGAAGCCGCGCTGCGCCTCGAAAATGTAGTCCGTAAGATCGTCGGCACGTTTGAGTGAGCGGATTTCTGCATCCCCGATGTTCACTTGAAACTGGCCTTCGAGCGCTTCTATGAGTTGGCGGCGGGCCTCCTTGTCGCTCTTGATCTTGAACTTGGGGGTTACCTCCGTTTCCTCAAACAAACTCATGGTCTTGATGCGCACAGCATCCCAAACTGTGGTGCGGTCGAAGGGTGGAAGCACCACCGAACGCTGGGATTTCTCCTCCTGCGCGGACACTTCCTTGCCCGCGGCGGGCGGGTCGGCTTGGGCGAAAACGAAGACTTGGCACAGGGCGAGGAGGGCGGTCAGCAGAAGTAGGCGTAGCGAATTGTTCATCGTGTTGCGAATTTGTGGGGTCAAAAGTACGCATCGGCACCAACAGCCGGGGCAAAAGCAGAGGGAAAGTCGGGCAAATGTTCAAGATGCCAATCGGTTTCATTTCCCCGGTCAAATTTGTCTTGCAGCGCCCAAACACGCTGGTTGGTCTTAGTTGGACAGATATGGGTTTAGCGGGGCATCATATTTGCCAGCGGCTTGCAGAGTCCGCATCATTGCGCTGCGTTATTGCTTCATCACAAAATCTTCACACCACGTGTACCGTATCTTCAACACATTTTTGTTGGTCGTCGTGCTGCTTTGCGGGCCTCAGCGGGCCGTTAAGGTGGTGGCACCTGAATCGGGGCCGACACTGTATGGTGTGGACGTATCGCACTACCAGAAGCGCATCGAATGGGACACTGTGGTAGCGAAGGAGCGTGTGGATTTTGCTTTCGTGAAGGCTACCGAAGGCCACGACTACTCCGACAGCCTGTTTTGCCACAACTGGGAGGCACTGGAACGTGTGGGCCTACGGCGCGGTGCTTACCATTTCTTTCGTGCCTATGGCTGTGGCGAGGAGCAAGCCCTGCACTTCCTCCGCACGGTGGAGATGCGCCCCGGCGACTTGGCCCCGGTGCTTGACATTGAGCGCACGGATGGTATAGATCCAGAAATTATGCGGCAGGAAGCGGCCATTTGGCTCCAAATTGTGGAGCGGCACCTGCACGTGCGCCCCATCGTGTACTCCAACCAGCATTTTTACGAATGCCACTTGGCCGGCCACTTCGATGCCTACCCGCTCTGGGTGGCCCGCTACTCCAGCGAAGAGCCTTGCCTTGATTCGGGCAAACTCTGGTCCATCTGGCAATACTCCAACAAGGGCTGCCTGAAGGGCATCTCCCAGTTGGTGGATGTGAACGTGTTCCCCGGCACCCCGGCTATGCTGGAGGAACTTTGCTGGCGGCCACAAGCGGACGGATCGGTGGTCGCACCGTAGTTTTGCGCCTCACATCCTCCTTTCCACATCTATGCTCATCAAAGCATCCCGCATCACCAACCTGACCGATGCCCGCTATTTCGCCGCCCGCGAGGTACACTTTTTGGGTTTTAACCTCGACGAGGGCACTGAGGGCTACCTCGAACCGTCCACCATGCACGCCATCCGGGAGTGGGTGGAGGGGCCAGCCATCGTCGGCGAATTCTCAACGGCTCCTGTGGCAGTAGTGCGCGAGGCGGCGACTTTTTTCAAGTTGGATGCCGTGCAGGTGCGGGCCACTCAGCACCTCGACCAATTGCCGCTGTTGGATGGCCTCTCCGTTTTACTGGAATTAGAGGCCGATACTGACCCTGCCGCCGCTGAGCAGGTGATGTGCCAAGCCGCTCCATTCGTCCAGTTTTTTGTGCTGCCTTTTTTGGGTGAAATACCCGCTTACCCGCAGGCTGCGGCTTGGGCTACGCTTTTTGCTCAATACCCTGTGTTGCTACATACGTCAGCCACTGCCGCACAAGTGCTTGATTTACTGACTCGTGTGCAACCGCAGGGCCTAAGTTTGTGCGGGGGCGAGGAGGAGCGGACAGGGGTCAAGTCATTCGATGAGATAGAGGAGATATTTGATGTGCTGGAGGGCTGGAGTTGATTGGCGGTGTTGACAAAAGGTAAAAACTTATTCGCCCTTGACTTGTCATGTCGCAACGAAGTGGAGACATCTACACAACCTAAGTTTCCCGGCATCTCTTGGCCGGGGTTTTTGAACAGGCTCTGGCTTGTGTAGATGTCTCCACTTCGTTGCGACATGACAAGTCCAGAGACAGCAGGCGGCTAATTTTTTACGACAAAACAAAAATGGCGCAG
>JAYSUY010000022.1:0-6835 GCA_043718855.1 Saprospiraceae bacterium
ACCCTCCACCTTCTACCCTCCACCCTCCCATGCACCGTCGCCAATTTTTCATCACCACCGGATGGGCCGCACTGGCCGCTGGTTTTCCATTCCCACGACTCATGGCCTCCACCAACGAAGCCCCCGTGCCAGCACCCCCGCGTCTTCGCAAGCCCGCTGCCCTACGCGAGGGCGCTACCGTCGCGCTTGTGGCACCTGGTAGCCCGATTTCGGAAGAAAAAATAGCCAAATCGCTCGCCAATCTTGCAGCGCTCGGATTCAAAGTAAAAGAAGGCCAACACTGGCGCGCTCGCCTCGGCTACCTCGCTGGCACAGATGCAGAGCGGGTGGCCGACTTGCACCGCGCTTTTGCCGACCCGGAAGTGGAGGCGGTGTGGTGCGCTCGTGGCGGCTATGGATGTAGCCGGTTGTTGCCCCTGCTTGACTACGACCTCATCAAGCGCAACCCCAAGGTGCTGGTGGGCTACAGCGACATCACTGCCTTGCATTTGGCCATTCACCAGCGCACCGGGCTGGTCACGTTTCATGGCCCGGTAGCGGCCTCCGATTACCCAGAAAACACGCTATCGCACCTCAAAGCCGCTCTTTTTGAAGGAAAAACGCCCTATACACTGGCCATGCCCGCTGCCGACGAGACCCTGCCCGGCGAAGAGTTTCGCCCCTTCACCATCACCGCTGGCCGAGCGCAGGGCGCACTCACAGGCGGTAACCTGGCCTTGCTCTCCGCGCTGGCCGGTACGCCCTACGCGCCTTCTTTTCGAGGGAAAATTGCGTTCATCGAAGACATCGGCGAGCAGCCTTATCGCCTCGACCGGATGCTGACCCAACTGCTTCAAGCCACCGACTTGGCGAAAGCAGCGGGCATCGCGCTCGGTGTGTTCAGTGATTGTCAGCCGAAAGGTGAGTCGCCTTCGCTCTCGTTGCCCGATGCGCTGCGCGACCGATTGAGCGGGCTGGGCATCCCGGTGGCTTACGGGTTTCCATTTGGTCATGTGGCCCACCAAGCCACGCTGCCTTACGGCATCGAAGCAGAAATGGACACCGAAAAAGGTACGTTGACGCTGCTGGAAGCGGGGACTAGGGAACGATGAACTATAACCCTCCTTCGCTTTGGCTATGGCGGGTAAAAACGATGAACGATGAGCAGCCCAAACGAACTGGCCTGACTATCTTTGGCCGCCAAGCCGTTGAAGGCCAAATCCACCAATCACCAGTCAACCAATCACCAGCACACAAAAATTTCGCAGCATGGAAGCATTGTTGGAAAAAAGGGTCGCGCCACCGCTCGCCCGCACCCGCAAGAAGAAACTCACCTACGAGGATTATGTCCGCATGACTCCCCCGAACAGCGGGAACTATGAATTGCACGACGGTAAAATCGTTTTTACAGCATCACCTATTCCCTCACATCAGCGCAGCGCGCTCTATAATTGCCCGTAAAATGGCTGATTTCGCCGAACAGAACAACCGAGGCGAAGTGTTCATCTCGCCGCTCGACACCAAGTTCGACGACATCAACACGCTCCAGCCCTATGTGCTGTTCGTCACTGCCGAACGCAAGGGCATCATGGGGGCGAAAAAAATAGACGGTGCGCCCGATTTGGTGGTGGAGGTGCTTTCAGACAGCAACACGGCCAAAGAGATGAGCTACAAAAAGTATGTTTATGAGTCCTACGGAGTACACGAATACTGGGTGGCTAACCTCCTGAAACGCATCCTGACTCAGCTCATCAACCACGACGGCGAGTTCATCCCCGCAGGCATCTGGACGGAACGAGACACCTTGGAGTCGGTGGTGCTGCCGGGGTTCAGGTTGGAGATGGCGAAGGTGCTGCCGGAGGTGAATGATGAACGATGAGGTATGAACTATAAACGAGGGCGACCCATAGTTTCTCGTTCATACTTCATAGTTCTTACCTCATCGTTCCGCGTCTGTGACTTTTGTTTTCAGCCTCGTCCCTACGGCTCATTTTCACTAAACGTTATTTCAAAATGTCCAACCTCCTTGATTCAGTCAAGTCCTACATCACCCCTGAACTCGTGCGCCAGGCAGCCAACGCACTGGGCGAAAACGAAACGGGTATCGGCAAAGCCATCAGCGGATTGGCTCCCACCATTCTGGCTGGCCTGCTGGGCAAAACCAGCGATTCGGGTGCGCTCGGCAGCATTTTTAACCTGATATCCAACACCAAGCCCGGCATTTTGGACCATCTCGGCGATCTCGTCGGAGGTGGCAATTTGGCCCACAACGACCCGAAGGACGCAGCCGGTCAGTTGCTCGGCAGCCTGTTTGGTGCCAAAGTACCCGCCATCACTAATGCTGTGTCGTCGTTCGCGGGGGTTAAATCCTCCTCCACATCTTCGCTGCTCGGCATGGTCGGGCCGATGGTCATGGCCCTGTTGAGCAAAAAAATCAGCAACGATGGGCTGAACTTGTCGGGTTTCTCCAACTTGCTTCAAGGCGAGCGCAGCAGCATTCTTGGTGCACTGCCAACAGGCCTGAGTGCTGTGCTGGGTCTGGCCGATATGAGTGGCGGTAGCAAGCCTTCGTCGGATGGTGGTGCCTCAACGGGTACCAACTGGCTGTGGCCACTTTTGCTGCTGCTCGGATTGGGCGGCGGTATCATGTACTACATGAAAAATTGTACGGCCAAACAGACGGAGCCAGCAAAAACCGAAGTGGCCGCTCCTGCTCCCGCAGTGGAGCCTGCGCCCGCTGCTCCCGCGAAGTTTGCGATGAAACTCTCCACTGGCTATGAAGTGGTGGGCAGCCTAACGGGCATCGAAGCCCAACTGTTGAAATTCATCCAGAACCCGGACTCGGTGGCCAGCAAAACCAACTGGTTTGACTTCGATCATTTGCTGTTCCAGACGGCTAGCGACCAGTTGGATATGGAGCAATCCAAGGTGCAACTCACGAACGTGTTTGAGATATTGAAAGCCTACCCGAAGGTGAAGGTCAAACTGGGCGGCTACACCGACAACGTAGGCGATGCGAAGAAAAACAAAAGCCTCAGCGACCGCCGCGCCAAAAATGTGGTGGCCGAACTGGTGAAAATGGGCATCGAAAAAAGTCGCCTCGAAGCAGAGGGCTATGGCCAAGATCACCCCGCAGCAAGCAACGACACGGAAGAAGGGCGAGCACGAAACCGCCGGGTGTCAGTGAGTGTGCGGGCGAAGTAAGGCAGTGGACAAAAGCAAATAGTGAGGTGTACCCTCACGACAACAATGGGACACGGATCGGACAGATTAGATAGATTTAGACAGATTTTTACCTAAAATCTGTTTTTATCCGCCTTATCCGTCCGATCCGTGTCCCATTGTTGTCGTGAGGGGGATGCTCAAATCCACCGCTTCACCCGGAAGTACACCAGCATCCCGACCATCGCTACGAACATCACGCCCAGCACGATGAAGTAGCCGTACTCGGAGTGCAGTTCCGGCATATTGTCGAAGTTCATGCCGTAAACGCCCGCAACGAACGAGAGCGGGATGAAGATGGTGCTGATGACAGTGAGCAAGCGCATTACATTGTTGAGGCGGCCAGCGGCCTCTGCATGGTACAGGGCTTCGAGGCTGTTGAGTATATCACGCTGGTTGTCAAGGCCGTCGAGTATCTGGGCAACGTGGTCGGTCACATCGCGGAGGTAGAGTCTGTTGCTCTCCTCTACGAGGTCGCTTTCGGTTCGATAGAATCGGGTGGTCGCGTCGCGGAGGGGCATCGCCCGGTGGCGAAACTCGTTCACTACCCGTTTGAGGTCGAAAATTTGGGCTTTGCAGCCCGGCTCTGCACCATTGCGATGAAGTCTTTCTTCTACTTCGAGGAGTTTGGAACTGATGTCGTCCAGTACTGTGTAGTAGTTGTCCACGATGGTATCCACGATAGTATAAGCCAAGTAGTCACTGCCTTTTTTTCGGATGCGCCCGATGCCGTCTTGGGCGCGTTTTCGGACGGCGGCGAGGGTATCATCGGGGTCTTCCTGGAACGACACTACGAAATCGCGCCCGACAAAAAGTGCGATCTGCTCATGGATGAGTTCAATGTTTTCGGCATCGAAGCGAGGGTTGGGCAGGATAAAAAACAGCCCGTTGTCGTACTCTTCGAGTTTGGCCCGCTGCTGAGTATCAAGTACGTCTTCGAGTGCGAGGGGGTGTATTTGGAAGTCGCCCCCTACTTTTTCGATGAGCGCAGTGTCGGTCAGGCTACGGATATCGGCCCAAAATACGCCGCTGGCGCGGCGGTGCAGATCGGGGGTGTAATGCGCCCGCTCGGAGTAGTCGCTCTCATTGTAACTGATGGTGAATACATTGGAAGGTATGTCTTCCCGATGGCCAGTATAGATCAAAGTGCCGGGCGGCAAGCCGGCTTTGCGCGGCTTGTGGTGGTGGCGGTGCAATTTTTTCCCCATGCGGCGAAGGTAGGGTAGCGGTAGGTTTTTTGGAAAACAGACTGACCCGTGTGTACCCGCCCATTTTGCGCTGTGACCGAGTGGTGCAAGTGCCGTAAAGAGCGGTGTGTTTTGCTTCGCAGCATACTACCCCCGTTTTGGTACGGTTTTTGAAAAATGTGAGGTAGGCAAAAAATGACCCCGGTCGTTCAGCCTGCTAAAAGTGGCGAAAGGTGTTTTCTCTGGATTCTCTTTCATGCCTAAGTATTTGATTTTTTGAATGTTGGATGGGTTTACCTGATTTTGGGTAGGCAAAAACCTTAACACGTCTCACGGAATCGTCGTACTCTTGCCGCCACTTTTGTAATCCATTTTAATCCTGACCGCCGAACGGTTGGTTTCGTTTGCAGCAGAGTTTCCCGACTCACTTTTTTTTCTCTTTTTGCCGCAACGCGAAATTTTTTGTAACAACTGTTTCATTCCAAACCGATTCTCATTGATGCAGAAACGCCTACACGTTTTCTCGTTTCCCACCTATTTCTTGTCCTTTTTCCCATCATCAAAATTGTTGACCATGAACAATTCAACAACTCCGCGCCGTTTGGCGCTGGCAGTGATGACCACCCTGTGCCTGTTAGCGGCGCAGCTCGTGCACGCCCAGTGCAACGATTTCATCACAGCCCCTACATCACCAGTGACCATTAACCTCAACCTGTCTCAGGGTTTGAACAATGACGAAGTCACGCTCGATCAAAACGTTTTGACGGCTTTTGGCTTCGTCATCAACGGTGCTTGCGACTATGAGTTCGACACCGACCCCAGTTTCACTTCACCCAATTTCACACCAACCTCGTTGTTGTTTGATTGCGATGACGTGCAGCCCTCGCCGCAGACTTGGTATGTGCGGGTAAACGGCCCCAGCACTACTTTCCGAGAGCTGCACATTTCTATTTTTGACAACATTCTGCCCAATGTGGTTTGCCCCGCTTCCCTCACTGTGAGTGCAGCAGCGGGCATGTGCTCGGAAGTGGTGAGCGGTATTCCATCCATCACGGACGACAACTGCCCCATACAGCTGACCGCTGAGTGGACTGCCACAGGCGCAACTACGGCAGATGCTGCCAGCGACGATGCGAGCGGTACTACTTTCAACGTAGGCACCTCAACGGTGACTTACACCGTGACTGATGTGGGCGGCAACACGGCTTCCTGCTCGTTTGATGTTACAGTGGAAGACAATGAAGACCCGACGGCTGTTTGCCCACCCAACCCGCCTCCTACGAATACAGATGCTGACGCTACTGGCGACTGCGCTACTACTGTGTCTGGCACTGATGTTACGGCCAACGACAACTGCCCAGGTTTTACATATTCGTACGCCCTATCGGGTGCAACGACAGGCTCTGGCTCAGGCCAAGTTGATCCGCTTCAACTTTTCAATGAGGGCGTGACCACGGTGACGTATACCGTTAGTGACGGCATAAACGTAGCCGCTGTATGCGATTTTGATGTGACAGTAGTTGACAACGAAGACCCGCTGATCACTTGCCCGAACGATACGATCGTAGATGCCAACGGCTTGCCGACGTGTACCTACCCGATTGTTGGCTCGCAGTACGATGTGGCTCCGACAGACAATTGCGCAGTCGACTTTTTTTTCAATTCGGAAAATGCTACTGCCACATTGAATGGTGTAAACCTACCGTATGGCGCGAATATCATCACTTGGGAAGTGGAAGATGTTAATGGCAACACGGCTACTTGCTCGTTCACCATTGAGGTGACCGACAGCATCGCGCCTGTTGTAGACCCAGCGTACGCACCTACTTTCACGATCAACGTGACCCCTGGCGACTGCTCGAAATTTTTCACAGTGAGCCAGCCAGTTGACGGCATTCCTACTTATCTCGAATGCAACGCGGTCACCATCACACGCGGCAACCCCATCGTCAACGACTCTGTGGATACCAATCTGTTGTTTGGCTTCCCGGCGTATAATCCGCTTGCTGCCGCACCCAACAACCTGAACCTCCAGTTTCCAGTGGGCGAAACCAAAATTCCTTACTACTGGACCGACTTGGATGGCAACCGAGACACCGCTTACGTGACCGTGACGGTACTCGAAAATCAAAAGCCTGTAGCCAAGTGCAAACCTGGCCCGATCACGATTGCTCTGGGTGCTAATGGCGTAGCTACGCTCACATCTGCTCAGGTCAATGACGGCAGCACCGACAACTGCGGCATCAAGACGCTCGTGGTTGCACCCGCTACTTTCAATTGCACCAACCTGCCCGGCACACCCACCGTTACGCTGACGGTGACCGATGACGCAGGCAATACCCACTCTTGCACGACTACGGTGGATGTGGTGGACAACCTCGCTCCATCCATCAATTGCCCAACCAACCAGAGCGTTGCGGCGGGTGCTGGGTGCCAAACGTCGGCTT
>JAYSUY010000211.1:0-5772 GCA_043718855.1 Saprospiraceae bacterium
ACACAAGCCAAGCCTTTTGGGAGGTCACCTGAGTCCGGGTTGTGTAGATATCTCCGCTTCGCTACGATATGACAATCCCACTTTTTTAAAGTAACAAAGGAGAAGTAGAGGAGTACCCTAAAATGAGAGCCAGAAAAGTCAAAATCATGGGGCAGTCCAATATTTACGGCCAGAGCCAGCAAGAGGTTGCGTTGCTGCTCCAACGCAAAATCAAATTTCATTTTGAAAGCACAGTGTACCTTCGCCGTGCTTTTCCCCCAAACTGGGATCGGCAAAACGACGTAAAATGAGTTGGTTCAAACGATTGAAAGAAGGCATCTCGACCGCCACCAGAGCGAAAAAAGATGTGCCAGAGGGCATCTGGTTCCAGTGCAAACGCTGCAAAGAAACCAGCACCACCCGCGAACTGCGCGACACTTTTTACAAATGCCCGAAGTGCGACTACCACACCGCCATCGGTTCGGAGGAATACTTCGATCTGCTTTTTGATGGCTCCGAGTACGTCACCCTACACGACAACCTCGTGTCGGTGGATTTCCTGAAATTCACCGATTTGAAGCCCTACGACAAGCGTTTGGAGGATTCCATCAAAAAAACGGGCCTCAACGACGCGCTCGCCATCGGCGAAGGCACCGTTCATGGCCACCCGCTGGTGGTGGCTGCGATGGATTTCAAGTTCATCGGAGGCTCGATGGGCTCGGTGGTCGGAGAGAAAATTTCGCTGGCCATTGATCGGGCCATCGAGACCCGCGCAGGCCTCTGCATCATCTCCAAATCGGGCGGCGCGCGCATGATGGAAAGCGCCTTCTCCCTCATGCAAATGGCCAAGACCAGCGCCAAACTCACCTTGCTCGCTAGGGCCGGACTGCCCTATATTTCGCTCATGACCGACCCGACCACGGGCGGCGTGACGGCCTCCTTCGCCATGCTCGGCGATGTCAACTTGGCCGAACCCGGTGCGCTCATCGGCTTCGCTGGCCCCCGCGTCATCCGCGAGACCATCAAGCGCGACCTGCCCGAAGGCTTCCAGTCAGCAGAGTTTTTGCTGGAAAATGGCTTCGTGGACCTGATCGTGAACCGCAAGGATTTGAAGGAAACGATGGGCGATATGCTGGCGATGTTCAGCGGGAAGCACGAGGCGGTAGGGTAGGGTAGTGGGAATGTACAAGGGCTGACAAGAAACAGGAGCCATCCCGAGTTGTCGGGGTGGCTCCTGTCATTTTTAGGGAATAGCGCGTCCCACTGCTTTTCATGTTAAGTTTCCCCCTGCTCTCTTGCACAATTGAATACACCGCCTATATTTGCACAACGCTTTGGCCCCTTGGCGTACGAACCGGGCAAAAGCACCGCGCGGCCGCGCAAATTTCCTCTCAACCAGCCCCACTCAGCCTCCCTTACTGTTTTCTTTACGCGTCGAAGCGACTCTTTGAGTAGGCGTGTTTTAATCGCTTTCTAGTTTTCAAAAAAACAGACACAGAAAGTTCTTTCCGGCTGCGCTGTTGCGCAGCACGGTTCGCATCCTATTTTTTACCGAAAACTTTTTTCCAACACCATGAAAAAGCACGCAAAATTTTTTGCCCTCCCCCGCACAGGCGCCGCCTCGCTGGGGAAAATGCTACTCTTGACCTTCATCGCGCTTTGGGCCATGTTTGATGCCTCTGTCGCCTGGGGGCAGGGCTGCCCCTCGGCGGGGCCGGTCAATCAGGTTGCCAACTTCAGTTTTGAAGACCTGCCCGCTGGCTGCTCGGTGCCGCCGGGCACGACGATGAACAATGCCTTTGTTTCTTGCGCTCCGACGTGGGCCACAGGTGTAGGCACTCCTTCGCTGTGCAATGACATTCAGCAGCCAGGTATCCCCAACGGCGGGACCATCAGCGCACCTGCAGGTGATGTTTTTGCCTGTTTGGCCGGCGAAAACAACAATGGCAATTGCAACAACGAGAGCATCGTGCAGACGGTCAACCTGTGTCCAGGTGTTCTGTACAACCTGAGCTTCCAATACGCCAACCTTGGGGGCGATGAAGGCACACTCACGGTTTTGCTGACCGATCAGGTGCCCGGCAACTGTGTCAACCCATCGGGCGGTCACGCCACTACTTTGGTTACGCTTCATTTTTCCGACGTTCCGCACGGCACGCCCGTTAGTTGGTCCACCAACTTTGCGAACCCGTTTCTGGGGCCTACTGACCCCTCCAAAAACCTTCTGGTGTTTGTGATCAATCAAGGCACCGGCATTTTTGACGACTTCAACCTCGGCCTTGACGATATCAGCCTGACTTGCGCAGCCCCTGCCTTGACCTCTCAACTCAACTTCACGAACAACGGAGGCGGAAATTTTAACTTTGGCGGCAGCATCAGCGAGCCACCAGTAGGCAACGAGATATGGTGCTGGGACTTCGGCGACGGCACGACAGGCAGCGGGCAGAACGTGTCGCACACCTACGCCCATCCGGGCTACTACGAGGTCTGCCTCTCGGTGATGGACGGCTGCCGTTGCACGTCAAGCCAAGTTTGCACCGGAGTCAATTTCGATACCCCCTGCCCCTGCACCGAAGCCAACACGCTGAACATCAACGCCAGCCCGAACGGCACCCTGTACTCTGTCCTCGAAGCCAACCAGAACTTTGACCAGAACAACGACGGGATACTGGACGCGAGCGAACACCACGGCTGCATCGCCGTCACCGGGCGGCTGCTCATAGACCGCGACGTGAGCATACTCAACTGCCCCAACGTGCGGATGCAGCCCTGCTCCGAGATCGTGGTGCAAGGCCCCGTAGGCAATGCCCCGGCCCGCCACTTGACGATGGAGTTCAACAACATCTACGGCTGTGAGCAGATGTGGCGCAGCGTCACCGTGCAGCCTCATGCCCGGCTGACCTTCCGGCACAACACGGTGGCCGACGCGCAGTACGCCAACTGGGTCAACCCTGCATCATGGTTAGCCAGTTTCTTTACCTCGCCGACACAGGTTGACATCCAGTTCAACAATTACGTGCGCAATCACGTAGACCTCAACATCCCCGGCAGCGGTGGCGGCTGGATTGGCGGCGTGGTGTGGCAAACGCCCTTCATTGGTAACGATATGCTGAGCGTTGGGCCTGCCAATCCGCTTCTGCCCGCTTGTCCGCTCGCGGTCCCGAACAACTACGAGCAGGTGTTCGGCTACGCAGGGGCCACTATTTCGGGTGCCAACTTCAACATCGGTACTGCTGGCGGTTCCGCCAACACTTTCTCTAACCTCCGCAACGGGGTGGTGGCTGATGGGGTGTTCCTCAACGTGGATGGGGCCAATTTCACCAACATGGTCGGTTTCTTGGGCATTGATATGCCTTCGCTGGATTTCTCTCGCGGGGTGGGCGTGGCGGCCAACGGCTGCTTTGCCAACGTGCGCGACTCTTGGTTCGACCGGGCGGGCCACGCCATGTTCCTCAACGGCGGGCTGAACACCGTGCAGCGCAACACCACGACACAGGTGCGCCTGGGGCTGGAAACGCGCGAGCCGATAGGGCTCTGGGTGCTCGACAAGAACAACTTCGGCTTCCTTGATTTCGGCATACGCGCCCGGGAACTCGCCGGTTCGCCCAACTTCTTCCTCGGCGGCGGCTACCGCATCGACGACAACGATTTCTCCACGCAGGACGTGCAGGCGGACATCAACGGCGACTGGGCGATCCAACTCAGGAACACCGCCAGCACGGTCATGTCGGAGAACTTCGCCAGCGTCTCGCGCAACCGTATCCACATCAACGACCAGATTGCTGGCGGGCTGCAAGTGACCAATCAGGACGCTTGGGGCATCTCGGACAACCGGGTGGACTTCACCGCCCACCCCAACAACGTGACGCTGACCGGCAACGGGGTCAACCTGCAAAACTCTCGATACAACCGCCTATACGGCAACGAACTGAACGATGTGGCGGGCACGGCGGGCGGCACCATCGGCTTTGCGGTCAATACTAGCGTGGGCAACGTGTTCTGCTGCAACAGCACCAACCGGAACAGCATCGCCTCGATGTTCACCGGGGAGTGCAACGGCACCGACTACCGTACCACCACGATGTCGTCGCATGACCTGTCGCTCTTTCTGCCAGAAGGCACGAGAATTGGCAAACAACGCTCGCTGACCATGACCAACAGCAACGTGTTTGGCTGCAACTCTGGGCTGGCAGCGAATGACAACGTTCAGACAGTTATCTTGGATTCTGAGTTTTTTGTTACCGATCTGACCTGCCCGCGCCACCCGCAATCCGTGTTCCCGACCACTGGATGGTTTACGGAAATTGAGGCCAGCGACGTAGAATGTGGCAGCGACCCGCAATGTACGCCGGTGACCTACCCACGCGGCCGCAACACCGTAGAAGGTAGCGATCTTTCCATCGCGCAGAGCCTTTACCCCAGTACCCCGCGTTATGCAGCCTTGCACTGGGAAGGTACGCGCGACCTCTACGCCCGCCTGAAGCAGTACCCGGCAGATATGCTCGGCCAATCGGCTGCAGTGGACGCTTTCTATGCTGCTGCTGAGCAGGGCAGCGCAATCAAAGCATTTTATGGCGCTGAGGTTGCCATAGCCGCCGTGCGGGAAGTGCCTGCCGCATGGGGACAAGCACTCAAAACGGCGACCGACTCTATCAATGCAATAGAGCAGCGGACGAAATCAGCACTGGTGTCGCTGGCAAACGTCAGCACACGCGCCGACAGCCTGAGCGTTTATTGGCATTCAGAGGCATTGCGCTCCGGCATTGTCGTGCCGATGGCGGTGGTGCTGGAAAAGCAGCATCAGTTGGACTCGCTCCGCCGGGCGAGGGCGGCAGCGGCCCTGCCCGCCGTGCTGGCTTTGCCCGCTTCGAGCATCCTGCAAAGCAACCGCAAGTCCGTTCTGCGCATTTACTTGGAAGTGACCGCTGCTGGCGCGAACCATCTGACGGCAGCGCAGTTCGCCACAGTGAAAGCCGTCGCTGAGCAGTGTGCCCTCGAAGGCGGCAGCGCGGTCTATACTGCCCGCGCCCTGTACCAGATGAACGAAAAGCGCCATTTCGACGACCTTGCCCTTTGCGGCGAGAGCCAAGAGCGGAGTACGAGTGCGCAACGCCTTGTCAAAAAAGGCGTTGCGCTCTGGCCCAACCCGAGCACGGGCCGTGTGCAGGTATTTGTGCCGGGCATCGAAACGGAGCAGTCCGTGCATCTGCGCGTCACGGACGTGTCCGGTCGGGTCGTTTTGGAGCAAAACGGGACGACCTCGGACGGCAACCTGCTGCTTGACGGCTCTTCGCTGACCCCGGGCATCTACTTCTGCCAAGTCTGCACAACTTCTGAGGCTTTCTCTCCTGTTAAGTTCGCCATATCTCTCTAACCCTTTTTCTTCACCATGCCCCAGTACAGCACAGCTGTACTGGGGCTGTTTTTATTTGCATGGCGTATGAAAAAGCAAACCACTTTTTTCTTTTTGCTGCTTTGCTCAGTTTCTGTTTTGGGGCAGATGCACGACAATACCTGGATCATCGGATATCAAGGGGGGACAAGTGCCAAATACGGGTTTTCGGTGCTGACATTTTCAGACGGAAGTATGAAAATAGATTCAACGAGGATTTTGGGGCTAGATTCTGACGACAATAATTCTTCTTTTTCAAGTTTTACCGGGGATTTAACGGTCTTCTTTTATGGCTTCGATATTCTAGACCGCTCATACAAGGTGATGAAAAACGGAGAGGGGCTAAACGTGGACATCGAGAAGTTTATATACTCCCTTTCAGACGACGACCTGCCGCAAGG
>JAYSUY010000212.1:0-5761 GCA_043718855.1 Saprospiraceae bacterium
CGCACCTCTGCGTAGCCGATTTACGCGCTTCTGCGCAGGACTGCCGCCCGGCAGCGCCCCCACCTTTGTGTCATCAAATCTGACAAGGCAATCACAATCAAAAACTGGACGATGAAATCACCTACTGCCTCTCGCGCCTCCCACAACCTGCTCGGTGCGCTCCTCCTCCTCAGTGTGCTCGGCACCGCCGCCACCACCTCCGGCCTCGATGGGCTGACCGACTTGCTGGCCGCTTGCAAAAGCCAATGGCAGGCTTTCGCCGAAAGCCTTTCGATGATGCAGCCGCACCGAACGGCATTCCCTCACTGACATGCTGCTGCTTCCGGCATTTCAGCCTACACTCCTAAATCTTTGATTTTCAGTACAAAAAACCGCGTCGCGCTGCGTCGCGGAAAGCCAACACCATACTTTTCACTTCACACCAAAACTTTTCACTCACTATGAAAAACATCGTTTTTACCCGCCGTAGCCTGAGCGTAGGCGCGGTCACCACCCTCACCTTGCTCTTCGTGAGCCTGTTCACCTCCAACGCCAATGCCCAAACCGCCGACGAGACCGCCGTCCAGAAAATGTGGACTGAGGTCTGGCAAGCCTACGAGACGAATGACGAAGCCAAAATGTGGTCGTTTTACACCGAAAACGCCTGCGAAGTCTACCCAGACGGCAACGCCGCCTGCGGTCTGAAAACCATCAAAGAAGGCTATGAGCAGTTCAAAACCATGATGGAAGGCACGCCATCGTGGACGATGACGAAGCCGACGGTGCGCTTTATTGGCTCGGACGTTGCGCTCCTGATGAGCGACGTAACCAGCGACATCAAACTGAAAGGCGGCCAACAGATCAGCGGCAAGTCGAAGTTCGCGCTCATCCTCCACAAGGTGAATGGCAAGTGGCTCATCGAGTTCGACAGCCAAACGCCGGTGTTGCCCATGCCGGAGATGCCCGCTCCGAAGGGCAATTGAAACCCATGCTTGTGCCCGTCCTGCGGCTTCAAGCCGCAGGGCGGGCCATCTTTTTTCAAAAATTTCATGCCATGAAACAAGTCATTGACCTCCACAAAATTGGAGAAAAACTCGAATTCAACGATGCCCGCGAGCAAACCAATGGACAGCGCAGCGAAGGCATCATGACTTTTGCCCCAGGTAAAAAAGGGCCTGGCGCACATAAACACATCCTCCAAACAGAAGGCTTCGAAGTCCTCAGCGGCAAAATGGTGGCAGTAGTGAATGGGAAGGAAATTGTAGCCAATGCAGGTGAAACCATCATCGTAAAGCCAGGGGAGTCGCACTCATTTGTCAATGGCGATGCGAACAAGCCTCTGGTGGCAAAATTCTGGTACGAACCAGCGCTCAATACCGAGTGGATGCTGCAAGCGATGGGCGAAGATGCTATGAAAAATGGCGGTGACTGGGAGAAAGTGTCGGTGCTGCCTGCGATGTTCATGTTCTACAAATTGCGCAGCGAGTATCGCTTTGCGGGGATGCCCGTATGGTTGCAAGATGTGCTGTTTGGCCTCGGCGCGGGCCTAGCCAAACTGACCGGGGCAGCCAAGAAAGTGCAACTCCCGACGGGCTTGGCGTAGCCCATACAAATTTTCTAATTTTCTGAAATTCAAAGCCATGCAACACCCATTCCCTTTCTCCATCGAAACCAAAAACGGCGAGCGCATCAACTTCCTCGGTATGCAGGGCGACAAACTCTTGCTCGAAGGCTTCTGCGCACCGATGGCCGGCCCCGGCTTTCACACCCACCTGCGGCAAGACGAGGGCGTGACCGTCGTGAGTGGTAAAATCGGCTACCAGATTTGGGGCGAAGAAGCCTGCTACGGCGGCCCGGGCGACAGCGTTACGTTCAAGCGCGGGGTGCCGCACCGCTTCTGGAATGCGGGCGACGACGAACTGCACATCACGGGTTGGATTGACCCGGCTGAAAACGTGGTGTTTTTCCTCTCCACACTCTACGATGCTTTGAATCGGGGCGAAAACAAGCGGCCCGAAATGTTCGATGCGGCCTACTTGACTTGCCGCTACCGCCGCGAGTACGACGTGCCGGATATGCCGGGTTTTGTCAAAAAAGTCGTGATGCCTATCGCCTACTTCATCGGCAACTTGACGGGCAAGTACCGCAAGTTCAATCAGGCACCGCAGCCGCTCACCCCGTCTTCAGCCACCCTGTGATGCTCAGCCTGGGCTGGTGCGTGAGCAGCACTTCGTGCTCCAACTCGCTGCTTTTGAAGAACACGCACTTGCCGTGGCGCGGCGCGATGGTTTGAGTGTGGTCGCTGTGGTAGACGCACAACTCGCCGCCGTGCTCCGCTTGCCAGTCGGTGTTCAGGTACATGATCATGGAGAACGCCCGGCCCTTATCGCTGCGGAACTGGTCGAAGTGCCGTTTGTAAAAAGCACCCTTTTCGTACAAAGCGTAGTGGAACTCGTAGCCCGTGATGCCGGTGTAGCAAGTGGCGTTTAGGTAGGCCACGAAGCGGTCCATGAGATCGAAAAAATCGTTTTCGTGCGGGTCATTGTGCGCACGGTCGAGCCAGTAGATGAGGTCGCCCCGCACCAATTTGTCCTGTACCAGCAAGGTTTTGTTCCCGATGCCCGCTGCGAGCAGGTGCTGGTTTGCAAAGTGGGCGTTCAGATTTCCTTTCAGGTGGGCAGCCAGCGTGTCGCTCAGGAAGTGGTCGGCTAAACCGACTTGGTTTTCGATGAAACTGTCGATGAGGCAATCGAATGTGGTGTGCAATCTATGTGCTTGAAGCAACGGATGTACAACCCGCAGCGCATCAAGGTAGGGCCAATTCCACAGTTCAATGGCCCAATTAGAGCGGTTGTGCTGTATTTCTGACAACTCGTGACGAGGCTGCCGCTTGTCTTTTTTGAGAAGCCGGACATTTGAAGCAAAAAGCGGCTGACCGAGCCTCATTTATGGATTTCCAGAAGGTTTGGGTACTCTTTTCTGCTCTAAAGCCCAAATTTGGTATAATGCTGTATGTTTGCCGTTATTATTGTTTTCACTCATTCACTTACCTGTTTTTATGCACACTACAATCCAATCCATGCTGAAACCCTTCTTTTTCCTCCTGCTCGCATCCTTCGCAATTGCCTCCTGCAAGGACGACAGCACCGACCCGCTGGCTGGCACTTATGTTGGCGAAGAATCCACATTCGGCTCCGGCAAAGCCCGCACCTACGTCACCAACGACGACAACGGCGACCCCATCGAGGTGGGCATGGTGATCGATGAAGCCGCTTTTAAAAGCCTGGCTAATTCTTCGACCGACGCTTATCTGAGCCTCGACTACCCGAAGCAGGCTGAGCGGACGCAGTTCAAGCACCAGTTTATGGGCTATGCCCCGCACGGCCACGAGCCGGCTATGGTGTACGACAAGCCGCACTTCGACTTCCACTACTACACCACCCCGGAGTCTGAGCGCGAGGCTATCACGCCGTTCGACACGGTGAAGGCCAAAGTTTTCCCAGCAGCCGACTATTTCCCAGCCGCATACTTCCAAACCGGCTTGGTGCCGACGATGGGCGTACACTGGCTCGACGGCACCTCGCCCGAGCTGGCACCAGGTGGATCGTTCACAGAAACCTTCATCTGGGGTTCGTTCAACGGCAAGGTGACTTTCTGGGAGCCGATGATCACTTACCAGTTCATCAAGGACAACAAGACTTTCGAGAAGGCACTTAAACAGCCTGCGAAGTACGAGGTGGCGGGCAAATTCTACCCGACCCAACAGGGCTTCACCTACGATGAGGTGAAGAAGGAGTACCGCTTTTACCTGAAGTCGTTTGTGAAACGCTGAGCGGGGAACGAGGAACTATGAACGTGCGAGATGCCCCGCAGTGCGCGGTTTTGGAGCGTTCTCGATGGTCAAAAAAAAATGCCGAAGCAGCACGAGTGGCTGCTCCGGCATTTTTTTATTCAACTCCTGTAAGAACTGGCGGCAAACCCTCCATTCAAATTATTGTGATTCAATGGGTTGATTTGCTCATAGTTCATAGTTCCACCGTTCCTTACTTCACCACGCTCATCTTCACTACTTCTGCACGTCCGCTGGCTTTATCCTCCAAGCGCACGAAGTAGGGCGCGGGCGGCAGCCCAAATACGTCGAGGTAGTAAAAATTGGTGCCCGGCACGACCTGCACATTCATGCCCGACACAATGGAGCCTCCGAGGCTGTGCAAGGTGAGCCGCGCATCGAAACTGCGCTCGCTGTCGAACGACACCTCCGCCGTGACCGACGCAGGGTTGGGGTACACTTTGAGCAGGCGGGCCTGCTGATAGGGGTCGTTGGCCGCCGTCGTGGTGCCAAAATAGCAGTCGGGGCTGACCACCGCTGCCGCGTCGATGAGCGGCATTTTGGCGTAGCCGTCGAACATGGTCTGTTCAAGTATCTCATTGTCAGCGCCCAACCAGTCTTGCAGCAGGGTGGTGAACACCTGCCGGTAGTCGTGCTGCATACCTTGCAACTGGCCATCGTTGGTCAGGTTGGACAGGTTTACGTTGGTGCCTTGTACCCCGGCTTGGATGTTTTTCCCGAAAATCATCATGGGTGCGAGCGTACCGTGGTCGGTGCCAAACGAGCCATTTTCTGCGGCAGAACGGCCAAATTCGGAGAAGGTGCAACCCACCACTTGGTCGGCGATGCCCAGCCCTTCGAGGTCGTCGAAGAAGGTTTTGACCGAGTCGGAGAGGTAGCGGAGCAGGTTGGCGTGGTCGCCCGCGGTGGTGTCGCCGCTGTCCACCTGCGCGTTGTGGGTGTCGAAGCCGCCCAGTTGGCAGAGGTAAATTTTGGTCTTGCTGCCGCCCCGAATGAGACGGGCGATGGTTTTCAACTGATCGGCCAGCGTGGCACCGTTCATCCCGTAGTTGGCACCAGCAGGGTAGGCTGCGATGGAGTTGGAGCCTGCATTGAACACCTGCGTGATGCGCTGGGCGTACAGGTTGACGCTTTGCTCCACGCTGATGACGTACTTGACCTCGCCGCCCAAATCGGAGTTCGGGATGTTTTTCATCGGTGCGCCGCCGATGGTCTGGATGAGCGAGAAGAAGCCTGCTGCGTCTTGCCCTGTGAGGTTGATGGCGTTCTGGTGCTCGGTCTCGGTGTGGAAGCCGAGCGAGGGATTGGAGTCGCCGATCTGGATGCCGAGCGGGTCGGGCATCTGAGCGGTGGGCGCACCCACGATATCGGGGTAAAAGGCTTGCAGGGAGCGACCAATCCAGCCGGTGCCGAGGCTGACGTTCTCAGGGGTGGTGTCGCCGCCGCTGAGCCATAGGTCGGTGGCTTTGAAGTGCGACTGGCTCATGCTCTGGTAGCCTACGCCTTGCACGAGGGCAGCGTTGCCCTTGTCGTACATGGCCTTGAAACTGGCGAGCGCGGGGTTCAGGCCCACCTGGTCGGCGTTGGGCAAGGTAGTGTCCAAGTTGATGAGTTTGTCCTGCGGGATGCGGACGGTGGGGCGGACATTGGCGTACTTGTCGTACTGGTTGAAGGGGATAACGGTGTTCACGCCGTCGTTGCCGCCTTTGAGTTGGATGAGTACGAGCACTCGGTCTTCCACGCCGTCGCAAGTACCCAGTATTTTAGCCATCTTGCTGTTGGCGAAGGGCCGCAGCGGGAAGCCATTGACTACGAACGGCGTTACGCTCGCAGCAGGAAATATTTTGAGAAAATTACGTCTTTTCATTTTTTAAAAAATTGATAATGAACGATGTACGCCGGAATGTTATTCCGGCAGCCGGAATAACATTC
>JAYSUY010000213.1:0-17650 GCA_043718855.1 Saprospiraceae bacterium
CGCAAATCACTCGGTTTCTTGTCTCCAATAGAGTTCTTATACAAATCCTCGCAGCCCCCCCCGGCTGTTGCATTTGAACCTTGAATCTGCGATTTCTGCCTCTTGCTTTTTCGTTTGAGGCCAAAAGATCACAAAAAATGGATGAAGTTCATCTTCCTTAACTACCCCACAAAAGTCCCCCCTCCCACCCAAACCACCATCAACTCTCATGTAACAAAAAATCACACCCGATGTGAAAAAATACCACAAACATTTTGAGCAAAAACAAACAGGAAAAAGTTAGGAGCGCGGAAAAGAAAACTGTCTCAAGATGGCTGCGGGGCAGCCTCACCGCTATTCATCCTCTCTGCTCATTTTGTCAAGGTTTTGCTCAGATAAAAATTTAACACTTGGCGTGAACCAAGTACATGAATAAAACCTACTTTTGTAAAGCCATTTCAAACAATTGCCGACACCATGAAGAACACACCCACCAAACACAAGAACAAGCCCCGACCCAACTATGACTTCATCCGAAAAATCAGGCTGCACCTCGGCCTTGACCGCGAAACCTTTGCAAAGCAACTGAACATCCATCCTTCCAAACTCGCCCGGCTTGAGCGCGGCGAGTCAGGGTTCAAGCCCGAAGACAAGGCCACTTTGTCAGCAGTCACGGGCATCCCGGAGCAAGAGATTGAGGTTTTTGACCCGGCCAAAGTCGTCAAGGCTTACTGGGCAAGCCGTGTTCATGTTGAGCCAACCCATCTCCACAGCCCATAAACAGGGGTACGGTACTTTGTAGTGCAGGGCCAAGCCCATCAATGGCTTGTTGACCGTTCTCCTTGCCCTTTTTACTGTTATTTGATCGCGTTCTGGATCAACGGAAAAATGGATGTACGAAGAGGCTACGCCAACTTGAGCAACCTCCCCCATACCCTACCGCTTGGTTTGGGCATTTGTGCACCGCGCAAATGCTACCTTTGCCCCCACAAAAAAGAGTCAGGGCCGAGGCGACTCAGCCTCTCAACAATCTCCACATCTCCACCACTCACAACTTTTCCGAGCAAATGCAACCGAAAGAATTTTTAAAAAAACTCGGCCTCCGTACCCGCAACCAGGGTGCCTCCACGGGCCAGAACGACATCGCAGGCAGCCGCCGCTACATCGAATCGCACTCTCCTGTGGATGGCGAACTCATTGGCGCAGTGAGCATTACCACCCGCGAGCAGTACGATCAGGTGATGCAAGCGGCAGAATCCGCCTTCCAAATCTGGCGCGAAATGCCCGCCCCCAAGCGCGGCGAGATCGTGCGGCAATACGGTAACGTGCTGCGCGAATACAAAGAACCGCTGGGCCGACTCGTGAGTTACGAGATGGGCAAGAGCCTGCAAGAAGGCTACGGCGAGGTGCAGGAAATGATCGACATCTGCGACTTCGCGGTGGGCCTCTCGCGCCAACTCTACGGCCTCACCATGCACAGCGAGCGGCCCGCCCACCGGATGTACGAGCAGTGGCACCCAATGGGCATCGTGGGCATCATCTCGGCCTTCAATTTTCCCGTAGCCGTATGGTCCTGGAATGCCTGCTTGGCTTGGGTGTGCGGCGACGTGTGCGTCTGGAAGTCTTCCGAAAAAACCCCGCTCTGCGCAGTGGCTTGCCAAAATTTATTCCAAAAAGTATTGAAAGCCAACAACTTACCGGAGGGCATCAGTTGCATCGTCAACGGCGACTACAAGGTGGGCGAGTACATGACGAAGGATGCCCGCATCCCGCTGCTGAGCGCCACCGGCAGTACCCGCATGGGCCGCATCGTGGGCCAGGCGGTGGCTGGTCGCCTCGGCCGCAGCCTGCTGGAATTGGGTGGCAACAACGCCATCATTATCACGCCATCGGCTGACATGAAAATCGTGCTGACCGGTGCGGTGTTCGGAGCCGTCGGCACGGCGGGCCAGCGCTGCACCAGCACCCGCAGGCTCATCATACATGAGAGCGTGTATGAGCAGGTGAAAGCCACGCTCGCAAAGGCTTATCCGCAACTCCGCATCGGCAACCCGCTCGATCCGGCCAACCATGTGGGGCCACTTATTGACAAACACGCGGTGGAAAACTACCTCCATTCGATTGGCGAAGTAAAAAAACAGCGCGGCACTTTCCTCGTGGAAGGCGGTGTGCTGGAAGGCCCCGGCTACGAGAGCGGCTGCTATGTGAAGCCCTGCATCGCTGAGGTGGAAAATCACTGGGACATCGTGCAGCACGAGACCTTCGCGCCCATCCTCTATTTGGTGAAATACCGTGACATCGAAGAAGCCGTTGCCCTGCAAAACGCTGTGCCACAGGGACTTTCGTCGGCCATTATGACCAGCAACCTGCGGGAAGCGGAGCGTTTCCTCTCCGTGGCTGGCTCCGATTGCGGTATCGCTAACGTGAATATCGGCACTTCGGGGGCGGAAATCGGCGGTGCGTTTGGCGGCGAAAAAGAAACGGGCGGCGGACGCGAATCCGGCTCCGACGCTTGGAAGGCGTACATGCGCCGCCAGACGAACACGATCAACTACTCGGAGACGGTGCCACTGGCGCAGGGAATCAAGTTTGATTTCTAATGCCTGTTACGCACTGGCGAACAATGGAACACCGAAGGTACCGACACCGCCAATACCACCGAAAGTAGCCACCATGTCCCGTTTGGAGCACCTATTTAGCACCCTGTGCAACTCCGCAGGATGGGAGAACGGATGAAGCGGATGAAGCGGATCAAACGGATTTTAACGGATTTTTTGTTTTTTTGGGGCCATCCAAATTCAAAGTCAGGGCAATCCGCTAAAATCCGTTCGATCCGCTTCATCCGTTCTCCCATCCTAAATAAGTACAGTTTGGAGTAAAATGCTGTAGGCGGCAAAACTGGTCGGTGGTATCGGCGGTGTCGGCACCTTCGGTGTTCCATTCGGTGTTCCATTTATCTCGTGCGTAACATCAGATTCTAATTCCCTAGGAACGGTGCTGGAATAAAGGTACAGATGGCAGCGGCTGACCTGTCCTGTCGCAACGAAGTGAAGACATCTACACAAGTCGACGTTACATCACCTCATACACCGTCACCACATTTGCCTTGTTTTTCAACTGGACTTCTCCGACTTTTTGAATCTGGAAGGGGTGAACACCGATTTTTTCAAAAGTGGCTTGGTTGAGGAGAATTTGGCCTGGCTTGGCGGCTGACTGGAGTCGCTGGGCGGTGTTCACCACGTCGCCGATGACTGTGTAATCGAATCTGCGCAGGGTTTCAGAGCCTACATTGCCCGACACAACCTCGCCGGTGTTGATGCCGATGGAGACTTTCGGGAAAAAAGTTTGTGCGCCAGAGAGCGGGTCGGCTATGGACTGGATGCAAGCATTGACGGCCAAAGCGGCCCGAATTGCCCGCGCGAGGTGGTCTTTTTCTTTAAAAACAGCCAGCACGGCATCGCCCATGAACTTGTCCACATAGCCGCCTTCGGCTATGATGGCTTTCACGATGATGTCGAAATACTTGTTGAGCAAGTGGATTACCACGTCAGGCGGCTCGCGCTCCGAGATGGCCGTGAATCCGGCGATATCGATGAAAACGATGCTGGCCTCGATGGTCTCATTCACCAGCAGAGAGTTTTCAAATTCCTTGCAGCACATGAACCGCAGCACGCTGTTGTCCACGTACATTTTCAGGATGTTGTTTTCCTGAACGGCTTGGATGGTGTCCTTGATTTGCTGGCAGGATTGTAACGTTTTCAGCAGCGTACGCTCGAAGTCCTGAAAATCGAGCGGTTTGCAGATGAAGTCGAAGGCTCCTCGGTTCATGGCGACGCGGATGTTCGCCATGTCACTGTAAGCCGAAATGATCACTGTTTTCAAGAGTGGGCTGGTCTCACCGAGTTTGTCTAACAGTGTCAGCCCGTCCATTTCAGGCATATTGATGTCGCTGAACACCATGTCCGTGTCGGGGTTTTCGCCCAGTCGGGCCAGGGCCTCATAGCCGTTTTTTGCAAACACAAACTCGTACTGCTGCTCGCGTATCTCGCGGCGAAATTTTTGGCGGATGAGTTGCGCCACGTCGTCTTCATCATCCACGACTAATATTTTGTGTTTTGCGCTCATGTCAGGGTGGATAGTTTTTGTTTCAGGGTATTGAAATCCAGCGGTTTATTCAAAAAATCATTGGCACCGAGGCGCATGGCTTCTTCTTGTTTTTCAGGGTCGCCGTAAGCCGTAATCATAAAAATCAGTGGCGGTGGCTCAGGTGATTTTTCCCTGATTTTGCTCAACAGTTCCAAGCCGCTCATGCCGGGCATATTGATGTCAGATAAAATCAGAATGGCCTCAGAGGGGCGCTCGCGGAGGTATTCGAGGGCTTCTTCGCCGGAGTAACAAAAGGCGAAAGCAAAGGCACCCTCCCGGATTTCGCGGCGGAAGCGTTGCTCAAAAAGCGACTTGATGTCTTGTTCGTCGTCTACGACTAAGATGGTCATGTGTGTCAGTCTTTTTTTAAGCCTTTAATCACCACGTTTCCAGTGCCTTCAGGGTCGCAAGGGTAGGCAAATTCTTTTTGCCAAAGTTTGGGGTCATTGACGGTGGCGTAGAACTCGTTGAGGTACTGGACGGTGGATTTGATGTATTTTTCATCCAGCAGCGGGCATTCGGTGTAGACGCGGTAGATGTCGGGTTTCAGTTGGTTGTATCGCGCTATCGTGCTTTCAAACACCATCATGTCTTGAACGCAGTAGCCCCGGTAGCGGCGTTCACGTGTTGACCTCATGCGCAGTTCTTCGGCTGGCTGCGCATACGGGGCATCCACGATGCCGGCATGGTCAAAATCGTAAGGCACGGCTGTGGGAGGGAAAGCCGTGGAATCCGCCGCCAGCAATTTGATGTTTTGGAGGTACTGCACAGACCAGTCCGTGTTGCCAATCAAGTATTCAAACACGGCCATCGTCAGAAAAGCGTCGGTTTTGGTTTGCATCGGTTTCACCTTCCGCTCCACAGAAACCATCCGGTTTCTTTTCGCCATAAGGTTTTCTTCTTCCAGCAAAATGCCATAAAAGGGAGTGCTTGGCTTTGGGCTTTCGTCGTCTTCTAAGTTCACTTTTACCAATCGCGCCCTGAAACTTTGGGGCGTAACCAAGTTGTACAGTTCATAGACGAGCCATTCCCGGACGATGTACTGGTCGCCTTTGCAGGGCATCACCAATTTCAGGTTTCTCTGCTCCCGAAAAACAGAAGACAGATGGGCGCTGTCGGCTGAAAACTGGATCAGCAAAGGCGGATACGAGCAATTTCCTTTCATCCGACGGAAATGACCCCTTGTTTTGACTTCCACCGGGATGGCCTGTTTGCTGCCGTCTTCTTTGGCGTAAGCAAGCGTCAGGGAATGGTTGGTTGGGCTGCCCACCCGGTTTTTCAACAACGGGCGGATGTTCCCGCTCAAGGTGATGTGCAGCACGTCGTCGGTGTCAAACAGCCCTTTTTCAGCAGATGTTGGGCGCAAAGCAGGTGCGGGAGTCTCGACCTGCGCCCCCGATTGAGGAGTGCTTACGAAGCCGATGCAAGCTGCTGCAATGCACAAGCGGAGTATGTCTTGATACCTCATGCTGAACAATTTTGTGGGTTGATTTGACTGCTTTGGGGTCACCATTAAATGGGCAGTTGAATCACAAATTCCGTCCCTTCGCCCTCTACGCTCTCCACCTCCATCGTCCCGCCATGCCCCTTCGTCACGATGTCGTAGGCCAGCGAAAGCCCCAGTCCGGTGCCTTCTCCGGCTGGCTTCGTGGTGAAAAACGGCTGGAAAATCTTGGCCTTCGCGCTGTCTGGGATGCCCGTGCCGTTGTCTCGGATGCGGATTTCGACCTCGCCCGACTTGTTCCGTTTGGAGGAAACAGTGACGGTGGGTTCGTATGAAGCCCCAACGTCGGCAGGGTTTGAAACCCTGCCGACATTATTCGTCTTCCGTTGATTCACCGCGTAAAACGCATTGTTGATCAAATTCAACAGCACCCGCCCGATGTCCTGCGGGATCACCTCCACCTTCCCCACCTTCGGGTCAAAATCAGTCACCATCTTGGCGTTGAAACTTTTGTCTTTGGCCCGCAAGCCGTGATAACTCAGCCGCAGGTACTCGTCGGCCAGCGCGTTCAGGTCGGTGGGTTCTTTTTTGCCGGTGCTGGTGCGCGAGTGTTGCAGCATACCCGTCACGATGCTGGCCGCCCGCTTGCCGTGGTGGTTTATTTTTTGTTGGTTTTGGGTCAAGTCGCCCACCAAATCTGCCACCAAACCTTTGTCAAAATCGGGCTTTTCGATCTCTTCAAGCAGTTCCTGCGCCAGTTCCACGCTGAGTTCCGAGAAGTTGTTGACAAAGTTCAGGGGGTTCTGAATCTCGTGGGCAATGCCAGCGGTGAGTTCACCAAGCGAGGCCATTTTTTCTGAATGGACGAGTTGTATCTGTGTGGCTTTCAGTTCGGCAAGGGCCTTTTCCAGCGTTTCTTTTTGGGCCATCAGTTGGGTAGTTCGCTCCACCACGAGGTGCTCCAGTTCGGCTTTCCGAGCCTCTGCCAGCCGGAGTTGCTCCTCCTCTTTTTGTCGATTCTTACGCTCCTTGTTGTTTTGGATGGAAGCATAAATGCCAAACCCGATGAGCCACAAAACGGTGAAGGTTTCGGCAGAGGTAAAATATTCATGATACACATCAAAAAGTGAATGTGCAACTAAACGTGTACCATGAATGATCACAGTAACCACCGCAAAGGGTACCAAAGCCAAGGCCAGCAAACGAGCCGAGCGATGCTCCCGAAGCAAATAGACTGTAATGAGTAGCAATGAGTAGATCAATCTGCCGCCCCACTCTTTGACAAAGCCAAAAGGAGGAATTAGGGAGACCAAAAAAAACACGACCGCTCCCACCCAAACTTTGGACAACACCTGGTCCCAATCAGGCAGCAATTTTGGTGTATCCAAAGTTTTGCGGGCGACCTGCACCATCGCTATACCGATCAATAAGCCTGACATCAAATCCATAAAAATCTTATTTTTTGTCGAGGTGCAAGGTAGTTTAGACTTTAGACACCGGACTTGGGACGTTGAATTTTGACGAGAAAATCGTCAAAATCGCATGGTTGTGGTAACCGGCTTCTTCGTTTTAGTCATCAAAAGCCGATTTCCCCCTGTCAATGTCCAACGTCCCAAGTCCGGCAGCCAAAGTCTAAAAGGTCATAACATTTCTCTGCTGGAGTAGCGGGGCTGCCCGTCCGAATACGAACACACTTCGTTCAGGTTCGGACGATTTTGTTTTAAAAAATGTTTGCTAAAAAATTGGTTTTCAAGTGATTAAGAAAGTGGCGCATGGCTTGGCAATACATAGGTTGGAGCCTCAACTTCCACACTGTGCTCAAAACAAAGACCGACTGGCAGTCGGCGTTACGCTTATGTTGCAAAATTTTCTCAAAATCGCGCTCCGCGACTTGCTCAAACAAAAAGGGCTGACCTTCATCAACGTCCTTAGCCTCAGCATCGGGCTGGCTTGTTTCAGCCTGTTTCTGCTCTACGCCCTCAACGAGTTCACCCAAGACCGCTTCCACACCGACAGCGAGCGGCTGTTCCGGGTGTACCGCTGGACAGAGCAGATGCGCGGCGAGAATACCGAGGGCGACCCCTACCTGCCCATCCCGCTTGGCCCGGCCCTGAAAGCCGACCTGCCCGACGTGGAGCAGAGTGTGCGACTACGCGGCCCCTGGGGCGAAAATTTTGTCCGCATCAACGGCACAGTGACACGCTTGGAGGTGTCGTTCGCCGACCCGCAGTTCTTCGACGTGTTCAGTTTCCCGCTGAAATACGGCAGCCGGGCAACGGCTTTGCAGGAACTGAACGGTTTGGTACTGACCGAAAAAACCGCGCTCCAACTTTTTGGCGAAGCCAACCCCGTAGGACGGACTTTGGAGGTGAAAGTGGCCGACAAATTCGAGACGTTCACCGTCTCGGCGGTGACCGAAAACCTGCCCTCCAACTCGACCATACAGTTCAAGGCACTGGGCAACTTCGACCGCTTGCGCGGGCTACCTCGCATGGAAAAACGCTGGACAAGTTGGAACCACTCCGCCTACGAGACTTTCGTGAAACTCCGCCCCGGCAGCGGCTTGCCCACCGACGTGGCCCGGCTGCTGCAATTTCGTCAAAAATACTACCCCAACGAGGAGGCCGAACTGCGTAAGGAGGGCTACTGGACTGCCGAGGGATCGCCAGTAACTTACCGCTTGCAGCCAGTGCGCGAGATGCACACGCAGACGATGGTGGCGGGCGGCAACGTGCCGCCGGTGGAACCACGCAGCATATGGACACTGGTAGCAATAGCGGCGGGCGTACTGGCGATTGCCTGCATCAACTTCACCACGCTCGCCATCGGGCGATCGGCGGGGCGTGCCCGCGAGGTAGGTGTGCGCAAGGTGATGGGTAGCGACCGGCGGATGCTGGTGGGGCAATTTTTGACCGAATCGGTACTGTTGGCTGCCATTTCGGGGGCATTTGCGCTGGCTTTGGTCCACGCGCTGCTGCCTGCGTTCAACCGCTTGGCCGACCGTGAACTGGTTTTTTCCTCCCAGCAATTTCCCGAAATGGCATGGATGCTCGGCGGATTGGTGCTGCTGACGGGCCTCGTGGCGGGCAGTTATCCCGCGCTGGTGCTGTCGGGATTCCGACCAGTGGAGATTTTTCGGAGCAAAATCCGGTTGGGCGGCTCTAACCTGTTCACCAGATCATTGGTGACCGGACAGTTCGTGCTGTCGGTCGGGTTGATTGTCTCGACGCTGGTGATTTTGAAGCAACTCGATTTCATGCGCTCCCAAAATCCCGGTTTTGACCGCGAAAATGTAGTGGTGGTGGATGCGGAGGGCGCAGACTCGAAACGCATTTTTTCCCTGTTCAAACAGGCGGCTGCGGCACGGCCAGAGGTGGCAGGTGTGGCGGGCGCAGAAAGCAGTTTTGGTGCGGGCGCGGGTTGGAGTCGCTCTGACTGGGACGATAACGGCACTCACCGAGAGGCATACGAATACTTCGTTGACCCAAATTTCCTTACAGTGCTGGACATGAAATTGCTGGCAGGACGCAACTTTGAGCCGGGCATTTCGGCAGATACGGCTACCTCGGTCATCATCAACGAAACCATGATGCGCACGTTCGGCTGGACGCTCGAAAACGCTGTGGGTCAGGCGCTTACCGGCTACTACGAAGATACTAAACAGGCCCTGCCCGTGGTCATCGGCGTGGTACGCGACTTCCATTTTCGGCCCTTGAAGGAGGAGATCCGCCCCCAGATGTTCCACCAGTTCGCCAGTTATGTGCCGTTCAAGTACCTCGTGCGACTGCGACCCGGCAACCCGGCTCCGGCGCTGGCTGCTTTGCAAAAAGAGTGGGCTGCGGTGGAGCCTGTGCTGCCGTTCAAGTACAGTTTTCTAGACGACGACCTCGACCGTTTTTACAAATCGGAAGCGCGGCTGGGCGCTATCGTGTCGTGGGCGGGTGGCATTTCCATTTTTCTGGCCTGTCTGGGGCTCTTAGGGTTGGCTGCCTTGTCGGTGGTGAATCGGATGAAGGAAATCGGCATTCGCAAGGTGCTGGGTGCATCGGTGGCGGGCATTACCGGGCTGTTGGCAAAAGATTTTTTGAAATTGGTGGTCGTCGCCATTGTCATTGCTTCTCCCATCGCCTACTTTTTTATGCAAAAATGGCTCTCGGATTTTGCCTACCGCATTGATATTCAGTGGTGGATGTTCGCGGTGGCGGGTGTGACCGCTGTAGCCATCGCCTTCCTGACGGTATGCTCCCAGAGTGTGTGGGCGGCACTGGCCAACCCGGTAAAGTCGCTGCGGAGCGAGTAAGCAGATTGAACCAATTGCATCAATCGAAATAATTCAAACCATGATATCCAACTACTTCACCATTGCCCTCCGAACCCTCAACAAGCACCGCTCCTTCGCCACCCTCAATGTGGTCGGCTTGGGACTGAGCATCGCCTGCTGTGTGCTGATTTTCCTGCTGGTCAGGCACCACCTGAGTTTCGACCAGTTTCACGAAAAGGCCGAGCGCATCGCGCTGATCGGTACTGAGACACGCCTCGAACGGGTGGACAAAGAGAATAATGTCCCCTACCCCATGGGCGCGGCACTGCGGCAGGAGTACGCCTTTCTGGAAAAAACGGCGATGCTCTCTGAGCGCGGCAACTCGCTGATTACCATCGCGCAGGAGGGTCAGGCCCCTGTAAAATTCATGGAAGAGCGTGCCCGTGCTTTCACCGAGCCGGAGTTGTTCGAGATATTCGATTTCCCGCTGACGCAGGGCAGTTTGCAAGATTTTCACCAGCCCTACACGGCCTTATTGACCGAAACATTGGCACGAAAATATTTCGGCACCACCGACGCGCTGGGCAAGACCTTCAAAGTCAACAACAATTTTGAGTACCGCGTAGTCGGCGTTTTGAAAGAACTTCCAGCCAACACCGACCTCCGGTACAGCCTGTTCACCTCTTGGGCGACACTAAAAGCCGACTCCAACAGTGTACGGATGCTCCGCAATTGGGGCGGCATCAACGGCGGCACCCATTGCTTCGTGTCGTTCCGGGAGGGGCACTCGACGGCGGAGTTGGAGGCAGCATTCCCGGCTTTCCGCTATAAATATTTCCACCCCGAAGTGCGCGAGTGGTTTTACCATGCCATCCCGTTCACGACGGCGCATTTCGACACCGACTATGGGTTCGGCGTGAGTCAGACACAAATCTGGGCGCTGGGCCTCATCGGGCTTTTTCTGCTGATCACGGCTTGCGTCAATTTTGTCAACATGGCCACCGCGCAAGCCCTCAACCGCGCCCGTGAGGTGGGTGTTCGGAAAACGATGGGCAGCACTCGCGCCCAAATTTTTTGGCAATTCATGGCCGAAACGGGGGTTGTCGTACTGTTGTCCACCTGCATCGGGCTGATTTTGGCTCACATCGGACTGCCTTGGCTCAACCGTTTGGCGGAGACCGAACTACATTTTCAGTTAGCGCAGGACCTTGTGCTGTACGGTTTTTTGGCTGGCCTAATGCTCGTCGTGGCCTTTCTCGCGGGGGCTTATCCAGGTGTGGTCTTGTCGGCTTTTCGCCCGGCGGAGTCGCTCAGGGGCAATACTGGGGGCGCGAAACAAGCAGGCGGGTTTTCCCTTCGACGGCTCTTGGTCAGCACACAGTTCGCCATTTCGCAGGCCTTGATTATCGCGGCGGTCGTAGTCACCTCGCAGTTGGAATACGCCCGCAACGCCGACCTCGGTTTCCGACGCGAAGGCATCGTGAACCTGCCGCTGCCGGGCCGCGAAATAGCCAAAAAATCATCGTTAAAACAGCAGTTGGAAGGCATCGCCGGGGTGGAAAACGTCAGTCTCTGTATGCAGCCGCCAGCCTCTGGCAATAACTGGAACACCAGCCTGAAGTTGCAGGGCCGGGCGGAAAATGAACCTTGGCCCATCAATTTTAAATTTGTGGATACCGAATACTTGGAAACCTTCGACCTACAACTCCTTGCCGGGCGCAACCTCCAAGCCTCCGACACGGTGCGTGAATTTATTGTCAATGAGGAACTTGTAAAAAAACTGGGCCTTGCTTCTCCAGAGGAATTGGTCGGAAAAACGCTTGACGTGGACCACCGAGTTTTCCCCGTGGTGGGTGTGGTGAAAAATTTTCACAACCACTCTTTCCACGAAGACATCCAGCCGCAGGTGATTTCGAGCGATGCTGGGAATTATGACGTGGCCGCCGTGCGGCTCCACCGGCAAAACACCCAGCCCACGATAGCCGCCATCGAAAAAGTGTGGACAGGCATTTACCCGGAGTACGTTTTTGAGTGCGATTTCATGGACGAACAGGTTGCGGATTTTTACCGTCAGGAGAGCATCATCCTGCAATTGGTGCGGGTGTTTGCGGGCATCGCCGTTTTCATTGGATGTCTCGGTCTGTACGGTTTGGCAGCGTTCATGGTGGTGCGCAAAACGAAGGAAATCGGCATCCGAAAAACACTCGGCGCAAGTCTCACGGCCATCCTCTGGCTATTCGGGAAAGAATACATCCGCTTGATCCTCATCGCATTCGTGGTAGCCGCCCCGCTCGCTTGGTGGCTGATGAATGGTTGGTTGCAGGAGTACGCCTATCGGATTTCGATCGGGGCAGGCATTTTCACTTTGTCGCTGCTGTCTACGTTCGGCTTGGCTGCGCTGACGGTGGGTTTTCAGAGTGTGCGGGCAGCGCTGGCCAACCCGGTGAAGTCGCTACGAAGCGAGTAAGCCCCAATCTGAACAATCAAAATAACCACACCATGCTCACCAATTATCTCAAGATCGCTTTTCGCAATCTTGCTAAAAACCGCCTGTTTTCCGCCCTCAATATTGGCGGCTTGGCAGTTGGGTTGGCGGCCAGCCTGCTGCTCGGGTTGTTCGTTTACGATGAGTTGCGCTTCGACCGTTTTCACGAAAATGCCGACCGCATCGTGCGCGTCGTGTTCCGGGCCGATATCAACGGCGGCAAAGTCAGTGAGCCCTTCGCGATGCCCCCAACGGCGGCTGCGCTGAAAAACGATTACCCCGAAGTGCAGGATGCTACCCGCTTGCGAGCAGGCGGGCCGCTAACGATTGTGCGCGATGGAAGCACCTTCCGCGAAGTCAATTTCGCTAGCGTGGATGCCAATTTTTTTCAAATTTTCACCCTGCCACTCTTGAAAGGCGATGCCAAAACCGCTCTAGTAGAACCGAACACCGTGGTGATTTCGGAGTCTTGGGCGGCACGCCTGTTCGGCACGACCGACCCGCTGGGCAAGACACTAGACTTTAAAGGTTGGGACCAAACCTACCGCGTGACGGGGGTAATGGCCGACATTCCGAGCAACTCACACATCCAATTCGACTTGCTCAGCTCCATGGGCGGCATGCCAGAAGCAAAGAGCGACTCGTGGATGCAATCCGAATTTTACACCTACCTGCTGCTGCCGGAGGGCTACAACTACCGCGACTTGGAGGCCAAACTGCCACAGTTGGTGGAGAAGCACATGGGGCCGCAGTTCATTGCCGGACTGGGCATGAGTCTCGCCGATTTCAAAAGCATGGGCAACCAAATTGGCCTGTTCCTCCAACCGCTCACCGACATTCACCTGCACTCAGATTTCACCTTCGACCTCAGCCCCGGCGGCGATGTGCGCTACGTCTGGATTTTCGGGGCGGTCGCACTGTTCATCCTGCTCATCGCCTGCATCAATTTTATGAACCTCAGCACTGCCTCAGCCGCCCGACGAGCGCGGGAGGTGGGCATTCGGAAAGCCGTTGGCTCCACCAAAACGGGCCTGATGGGGCAGTTTTTGACCGAATCCATGCTGCTGACGGGTATTTCCCTCTGCGTCGGGTTGGGGCTGGCGGCATTGACGCTGCCTGCTTTTCGGCAACTGACGGGCAAGCAATTGGACCTAAATTTCGCAGCAAACCCCAGCGTGGTGGCCGCCCTGCTGGTTTTCGGACTGGTCGTGGGACTGCTGGCCGGAAGTTACCCGGCGTTTTTCCTATCCGGTTTTCGCCCGATGCAGGTGCTCCGAGGTGGTGCTGCCGCATCAAGCGGGCGGGGCGGAGCGGCAGGTTTGCGCAGCAGCTTGGTGGTGTTGCAGTTTATGATTTCGGTGGGGCTGATGATTGCCACAACGGTGGTGTACCGGCAGTTGGGCTTTATTCAAGACAAAAAACTAGGCTATGACCGCGATGCGATATTGGTGCTGACGAACACTGGTATGCTGGGCGATCGCGAAGCCGGGTTCCGTGAAGCATTGCTACAAGATACCCGCGTGGTCAGCATCACGACCTCCGGGTATCGGCCTGTCGGTCCATCGTACAACAACAACTCGATGGTGTACCCCGACGAACGGGCTGGCGAACTGATGCGCACGCTCCGGTACAGTGTGGACGAACAGTACATCCCTACGTTGGGGATGCGTTTGGTGAGCGGGCGCAATTTTTCGAGCGAGATGCTGACTGATTCATCAACAGTCATCATCAACCAAACGGCAGCAAAGGCTTTTGGCTGGGGCGACCAAGCGGTGGGGCACCGATTGAATTGGGCCAACCGGAATGCAGCCAACTCCGTATTCCAAGTCATCGGGGTGGTGGAGGATTTTCACTTCAAATCCCTGCACGAACCCATTGCGCCGCTGCTGATGGTGCTGGATAAAACGCCTGGCCTGATGCTGAAAACAAAAACCAGCGACGTGGCTGGCTTACTGGCTTCGGTGCAAGAAAAATGGGCCAAAACGGGGGTAGATGAGCCGTTGGACTACGCTTTCATGGACGACTATTTCCAGAAAACCTACGCCGCCGAACAGCGAACGGGCCTCATCATGGGCATCTTTGCTGGGCTGACCATTTTCGTGGCTTGCCTCGGACTGTTTGGCCTCGCCACCTTCACCGCTGAGCGGCGCACGAAGGAAATTGGAGTACGGAAGGTGATGGGGGCATCTGTGGCGAGCATCACCGGGTTGCTGGCAAAAGATTTCTTAAAGTTAGTGGCCGTCGCCATCGTCATCGCTTCTCCCCTCGCCTACTATTTTATGCAAAAATGGCTCTCCGACTTTGCCTACCGCATTGATATTCAATGGTGGATGTTCGCCATCTCGGGAGTTATGGCAGTACTGATTGCGTTTCTGACGGTGGGGTCACAGGCAGTAAAAGCGGCGCTGGCCAACCCGGTGAAATCGCTGCGGAGCGAGTAAAGCACTTCGGAACTCTGTTCCGGGAGTGTCAAAATATCCACCCAGAAAATGTTTCTGGGCACAAAAACAACACCACCATGTTCAGCAATTACCTCACCATCGCCCTCCGGGGCCTCCTCAACAACCGCCTTTTCTCCGCCATCAACATCTTTGGCCTTGCGCTGAGCATGTCGCTCGGCCTGTTCATTTTGTTGTTGATCCGAGGTGCTTACCGCTACGATACTTTTCACCCAAACAGCGAGCGGGTTTATCGGATCAACACCGAGGCGACCAGCGAAGACGGCGATTCGTACCCTTTGGCTACCTCGCCGTTCCAGGTAGGGGCGGCTTTGGCGCAGGGTTTTTCTCCCGTGGAAGAAACCCTTCGATTGGTGCGGAATCTGAACGGCAAAGTTACCAGCGGCGGGAAAAGCCTCCCGGTGTCAGGGCTGTTTGCCGAGCCGTCGTTTTTCTCGATGTTTGGCTTTTCGATGCTCGAAGGCAATGCCGCAACCGCGCTCAACGAGCCGTTCACCATCGTTTTGACAGAAAAAAGTGCCGGCAAGTTTTTCCCCCGCGAAAGCGCGCTTGGCAAAACATTGGAAATTCGAGGCTACGGCGCGTTCAAAGTCACGGGCGTGTTGGCGGCTTTTCCCGGAAAAACACACCTCGAATTTGAGGCACTCGCCTCGGCAGCGAGCATTCTCCCGCTCGAAAAATCGGGCACTCTGTTCAAAATGTCTGACGATTGGCATGACTACTACAGCACTTACACCTATATCCGTCTGCGTCCCGGAAGTTCGGTAGCCCAAACTGAAGCGGCGCTGGCCGCCATTTCAAAAGCGGAATTTGCAGGCAAAATCCTCAAAAACCGCGACGCGAGTTATCGTTATTACCTCCAGCCGCTCGCCGAAATTACGCCCGGCCCTGCTTTGAGCATGTCGATGGGGAAGGGTTTGCCAGCCATGATGTTGTGGTTTTTGTCAGCATTGGGCGCGGTTGTCATGCTTTCGGCCTGCTTCAATTACACCAACCTGACGCTGGCACGGGTGCTTGTTCGGGCACGCGAAATCGGCATTCGGAAAGTCGTGGGTGCTTCGCGCTGGCAAGTGGCCGGGCAACTGCTCGGCGAGGGCGTACTCACTGCAATGCTCTCGCTTGGCATCGGCTGGCTGCTGATGAAGCTCGTTCAGCCCAGTTTCAACAGCCTTTCGTTTACAGCATTGGTAGACATTTCGGTGCAGGAAGACTGGGTTACGGCACTTTGGTTTGTTGGTTTTGCCATAGCCGTCGGTCTGATCGCAGGGGCAGTGCCTGCGCTGGCAATGTCAAAAATCAGCCCCTCATCGCTGTTGCGAAGGCTCGAAGGCATTCGGTTTTTTCGGCGGGTGGGTTTGCGTAAAACGTTGTTGGTCACGCAATTCACCGTTTCCTTGGTGTTCATCATCGTCGTTACGGTGATTTCCAAACAAATGGGCCATGTGATGAGCATGGACTACGGTTTCCGTACTTCGCAGATTTTGAACGTGCCGTTGCAGGGACAATCGCCCGAAAAAATTATCCCTGTGCTTTCGGCGGTGCCGGGTGTGGAGCGGATTTCAGCAGCCTCGCACAACATGGGCACTTTCGAGGATCGGTCGGATGACGTGCGGGGTTCTTCGGAAGAGAAGCCCACTGGTGTTCGCGAGTATTTTACAGACCGAAATTTTGCCGACAATATGGGCGTGACATTCGTAGCCGGGGAAAACTTCCCGGAAAACGCTGTCGCTGGACGCGAGTCGTTTTTGGTGGTGAATGAAAAGTTTTTGGAAAAATTCAATCTCGGCTCCCCTGCGGAAGCCATCGGAAAGCAAATGCTGATTGGCGACTCGACCCGCTTGACCCTGCGTGGTGTGGTCAAAGATTTCTTTTTCAGATCAGCCGCTAATGCCATTGAGCCGATGATGCTCCGCAACGACCCTGGCCAATGGCAGATACTCAACGTGAAAATCGCTGCGGGCGACCCCACGCCCACCATAGTTGCACTGCAACGCGCTTGGTCGCAGGCCGTGCCGGAGCGTCCGATGGAATCAGAATTTTATGCCCAAAGCATCCGAAAATCTTACTCAAGCTTGAGCGATGGCCTTGCCATCATTGCAGTTTTTGGATTGCTCGGCATTGTCATCGCAGCACTTGGGCTGCTTGGCATAGCGACCTACACGGTAGAGACCCGTGCCAAAGAAGTCAGCCTGCGGAAGATCATGGGCGCATCGGTCGCGGATTTGGTCTTGCTGCTCTCCCGAAAATTTTTGGTTCTGCTGGCTGTGGCTGCGGTTCTGGCGGTTCCGATTGCTTGGCTGCTGGGCCGCGAATTTTTGAACCTGTTTGCGCACCGGATTTCTCTCGGCGTTGGTGTGCTGCTGCCTGGGATTTTGCTGCTCTTCGCAGTCGGTGCTTTGACGATTGGTTCGCAGACGCTGCGGGCGGCGCTGGCCAACCCTGTGAAATCATTGCGCAGCGAGTAAACGGAGTGGTAGCCCGACTCAAAGTCGTGCCACCGCTTTTACCCGATTCCTATGAACCGCCCATGATCACATTTCCTCATTGGCTCATTATCACATTAGCACTATGCTCTCCAACTCTCTCCTCCTCGCTTGGCGCAACCTGCTGAAAAGCAAGGCTACTTTCTGTACCTGGGCCGGGGCTACAGCTTCCCGACCGCGCTCGAGGGAGCGCTCAAGCTGAAGGAGATCAGTTATATCCACGCCGAGGGATATCCGGCGGCCGAGATGAAACACGGCCCGATCGCGCTCATCGACGAGGAGATGCCGGTGGCCTACATCGCACCGCACGACGCAGTGTTCGACAAGGTCGTGTCGAACGTGCAGGAGGTAAAGGCGCGAGGCGGGCGCGTGATCGCCATTACCAGCCGCGAG
>JAYSUY010000214.1:0-5756 GCA_043718855.1 Saprospiraceae bacterium
CCGTAAAAATTACGGTAGCCAACACGCCCAGCCCGATGCCGAGCGACACCGTGTTGTTCAGCATTGCCGTCAACTGGGGCAGCACATTGTTCAGCAGCAGACCGCCGCCCACGAGCATTCCGATGAGAAAAATGATGCCCGTGACTCCTTCCGGACGCTGGAAAAATGATTTGCCTTCCATTAAAATTTCAATTTTTGAGGGTCTTGCCGTGTATCGAAGACCAAGAGGATGAGTACAATCTTGTCATCAGGCAAGACGGTGTAGATGATTTTGAAGTTCCATTTCGGGAGGAAGCGATACTCGTGCTTGGCATTCGCCAGATTGGGTTCCACCGGATAGCGACGCGGCATGACACCAAGCGTCTGAGACAGAAGCACCAGATCTTTCACGGTATCTTTAGCACTCTCTGGATTTCGCTCCGCTATGAAGTCATGGACCTGGGTGAGAGAGGCGTAGGCTCTTTCCGACCAGACTATGGTGTACTCGTCCATGCTTCACCAAGTTTCAATTTTGGACAGAATATCCTGCGTAGAGATGGTTTTTCCCTGCAAGCCTTCGCGCCGCGAAGCCTCCACCAATGCCAGCAATTCTGCCCCAGTGATAGGTTTTCCATCGGCTGTAAAGCCCACGATGGTGGTGTCGTGTTCGAGGTAACTTCTCATCAGCGAGTACACTGACGACAGCAGCCGCTCGTCAGCGATGTTTAGCAATTTGCCAATTTCAGAGCGAAGTTGAATGGACGACATGATGTTGAATTTTGGGACAAAAGTAAGTGCGAGATCACGGCATCACCAAATTCCCTCCTTCTACCACTTCCCGCACCACCACGCTCGCCATGTGCAAGCCAAACAGCGCGGGGATGTACGAAATGGTGCCGTAAAACGACTTTTTGTAACGGCTCCCGTCGGTCCTCATCATGTGCTGCTTTTGGACGGTTTCGGAGGAAAAAACCACCGTCACGCCACGCCTTACGCCCTTGCGTTTCAGCCCTTTGCGCACCTGTTGGGCGAAGGGGCAGTTGTAAGATTCGGAGATGTCGGCTACCTGCACTTTGGAGGGATCGAGCCTGCCGCCCGCACCCATACTGCTCACCACGCGCACACCTTTCTGTTTGCAGGTCACGATGATGTACTGCTTCGGCTGCACCGAGTCGATGCAGTCGAACACATAATCATACTCGTTGGTAATGAGTTCTTTAGCCGTTATCGGCGTGATGAATTCCTCCCGAACGATGAGTTCCAGGTCTGGGTTGATGTCGCGCATCCGGTCGGCCATCACACTGGTTTTGGGCTTGCCTACTGTGCTGTGCAGGGCGGGAAGTTGGCGGTTGGTGTTGCTCAAATCCACCGTGTCGCCGTCTACGATGGTGATGCGACCGACCCCGGCGCGGGCCAAAAACTCGGCGGCAAAACTGCCCACACCACCCAGCCCGATCACAAGCACATGGGTGTTCCTGAGCCGCTCCAAGCCATCGGCTCCGATGAGCAGTTCGCTGCGCTGGAGCCAAGCGGGCGCTGGTGGGTTGTGGGTTGTTTTATCCGCCGAAGGTTTATCGGAGGCGGGCTGTTGTGGCTGGTTGTCGGTCACGCGGCGGGTGTTTTTTGGGGTAAAATTAGAAGTCATCGGGGGATTGGGCAGTGAACTGTCCAAAAGTTGAAAACTTTCAAGAAGTTGGGGTCATGCACGAGCGAGCGAGCATCGTAGTTTTGCCGCAAGTTCACAGTTCTTCGTTCAAGCCACCCATGCCTCGTTTCGTTTTTTTTACGCTTTCTTTTCTCCTCCTGCACTTATTCGCGCTGGCCCAACCCAGAATTAATTTTGTGTTGAAAAAAGAGAGCGACCGTTTCGCCGCTATGACCCGTGTGGACACTGCTGCCCTGCGCGGGCTGTTGCACGACGACCTGATTTACATCCACTCCAACACCCTCACAGAGAACAAAGCGCAGCATATCGCGGCCATTGGCTCCGGGCGACTGGTGTACAAGGAAATGACCTCCGAAAGCGTCAATCTTCGTCGCTATGGCAAAACTGCCCTCACCAACGGCACGGTACAAGTGAAGGGCATACTCAACGGTACACCCTTCGAAGTACGCTTGATGTACACGGCAGTTTACCGGAAAAAACGCGGCCACTGGCGGCTGCTCAACTGGCAAAGCACCCGTATACCATGATGACCGATTCGCAAATCAAGTTGCTGGGAATCAGTACGTTTGCTGTGCTGTTCGGGCTGGCTGGGGTGTTCTATTTGGAGCGCATCGGTCATATCGATATGGCTTTCCAGACCTTCCTGATCTTGAAAAGTGGCTCGCTCGAAATCCAGAGCGGGCGCTTCGGAGCAGCCGTCACGCAGGTGTGGCCTTGGGCTGCGCAAGCATTGGGTTTGCCCCTCCCAACCGTGCTGCTGGCCTACTCGCTGGGCCATGTGCTGTGGCCTGCGCTGGTGTTCGGTTGGTGCTGTTGGCTGCGGGCTTGGCCTTGGGCTGTGGTGTTGCTGCTGGTCGTGGTCGGTATGCCCACCCACACATTTTACTGGCTGTCAGAGATGCCGCAGGGGCTGGTTTTTTTGGTCGGGCTGCTGGCGTGGATAAATTTCGGGTTTCGGGTTTCGGGTTTCGGGCTTCGGTTCATCGTTCAAAGTTTAGCGTTCATCGCGGCGGTGGTTACTGCCTTCTACTTTCACCCGCTGGTGCTGTACGCGGCGGTGTTTGGCTGCCTGTTTTTTATGTTGGAAAAAAGCGACAGTGCGAAGTGGCCCCTGCACGGTGCGATGCTGGGGGTGTTGGCCGCCACCATTTTTGTCAAATACAACCTGCTGAAACTTGACTGGTACGATGCTGTCGCGGTGGAGCGGGCCGAAGCCTTCGGGCAGTTGTGGCCCCACTGGTTTGATCTACCGAGCCACCGAGATTTGCTGCGCTACTGTACTTCCGACTACTGGTTTTTACCCGCTGGGCTGCTTGCTTCGGTGGGTTTTTATGTCTGGGAAAAACGCTGGCTCAAAGCCGCCCTCGTCGGCCTGTACCCGCTGGGCTATGTGCTGCTGGTGAATATACCGTTCCATGAAAGCAGCCACCAGTTTTATATGGAAAACCTGTGGCTGCCACTCGGCCTGTTCGCTGCCCTGCCGCTAGTATTTGATGTGCTGCCGGGACTGTTGAGTGGGCGCGGGCAGTTTATCGTGCTGGCTTTGGTCCTGACAGCCAGTTTGTTGCGCATTGGATTGGCACATCGTCCCTGGTCGGATCGGCTCGCTTGGGAGCAGCATTTTTTGAACAAAACGGCCCAATTTCCCACCCAAAAACTCCTGTTGACCGAGCAGCAAGTCCCGCTTGACACCCTCAAACTGGTGTGGGGCACCCCCTACGAATTCCTCCTACTCTCCGCGCTGGCCTCGCCCGACAGTGCGCGTTGCATCCTCGTGACCAACGAACCCCAGCGCTACGATACCCTGCTGACCAAACCGCGCTTGTTCCTCGGCACCTTCAAAAATTACCCCTACGAGCAACTCCCAGAGCGGTATTTTCGGCTGCGCGACACCACTGCTTACGGAACGATGAACGATAAACTATGAACGAGGAGTGGCCCACTCCTCACCCCTCACTTCTCACCTCTCACTCCTCACTTCTGAAATGCGCATCATCGGCAACATCGACCACCCCAGCCTAAAAATCTCTGTGTTCAAATCTGACCAACGCATCAGCGTCAAGTTCGAGAACGCGCTGTACGAACAAACCTTCAAACTCGGCACTGATGAGCGGCTGGCTACGGTAGCAGCGGTGACACAGTGGGCCGACGCAGCATTGCTTGCCGAGGTGCAGTCCGGCTTTCAGCAAATGCACCGCGCCCGCATGGCGGCGATGGAGCGGGCCTTCCCGGCAGCAGCAGCCGATGTTTTTGAGGAAATTATTTAAAAAAAAACCGACGTAATATTGCCCCTTAATTCAGCAACACTCACAATCGCTATTTTTCAAACCGACGGTAATTTTTGACCATGAAAAAAATCCTTCTGGTATTACTCGCATGCTTACCGCTGGCCGCTTTTGCCCAAAACAAAGCGTCACGCCCCCTTTTTGACAAGAAAACAATCGGCGAAATCCGACTTGCCCTGCCCAATAAAAACTGGGTGGACGCGCTCGACTCTATGCGCATCTACGGGATGGGCATGATGGGCGGCACCGTCATGGTGGACGGAGCGAAGTACGATGGCGTAGGCATTCGCTTTCGTGGCGACAAATCCTACCAAACGGGGCTAAAGCGCAACCCCTTCACCATCCGCCTCAATCACGGCGACCCTGAACTCAGCCACCAGGGCTACACCAGCCTGAAACTCTCGTCGGCCCTCCGCGACCCTAGTCTGGTGCGCGAGGTGCTGTTCTATGAAATTGCGGGAAAATATATGCCCGCTTCGCAGGCGGCCTACACGAAACTTTACGTCAACGAGGAGTATGTCGGCATCTACATCAATGTAGAAAGTGTTGACAAACAGTTTCTTGAAACCAATTTTGGCAGCAGCGGCAATGCTTTTTTCAAAGCAGGCGTAGACTACAAACCTGAGGTGCCAACCGATTGTAAGCAGAACATCTACGGTTCGCTGGAGTACGAGGACAACCTCGATTGTTTAAAAGGCAACTTCGAAATGCTGTCGGCTTCGGGCTGGAACGAACTACAAGACCTGACCAAAACGCTCAGCACCGACCCCGCCAACGTGTCGCGTATGCTTGACGTAGACCGCACACTCTGGATGCTCGCATTGAACAACGTGATGGTGAACCTCAGCAGTTACAGCGGCAACCATAGCATCAACTATTTCCTGTACAAGGACAACAATGGGCGCTTCCAGCCCCTGCACTGGGACCTGAATTTGGCTTTCGGGAGTTACAAAAACACGGGCAACGGCAGCGATTTGGAAATAAAAGCACTGCAAGAACTCGACCCGTTGCTCCACGCTGACAACCCGTACAAGCCGCTCATCAGCCAACTGCTGAAAGACCAACTGCAACGGAAAATCTACCTCGCGCACGTCCGTCAAATTCTGGACGACCACTTCCTGAGCGGCAGTTACGAGAAGCGGGCGCAAGAGTTGCAAGGCATGGTGGTGGTGCCGCTCACCGACGACAAGTACAAATATTACAGCATGGACGACTTCAACCGCAGCCTTCGCGAGACCGTGGGCCGGAAAAGCAAAATCCCTGGCATTGTGGAGATTATGGGTCGCCGAGCCAAACTGCTGCGCGGCAATGAAGGTCTTTCCGCACTGCCTCCGACAGTGAGTGAGGTGAGTGTGCAGGGGCGCGGGAAATTTGAAAATCAGCGGCTCGACGCTTTCCGCGTCACTGCCCGCGCCGATCGCTTCCCGAAGCGGATGTACATTTACTACCGCCTCAAGGACACTGATGCCTACACCATGATGCCGATGACCGAAGAGCCGACCAAAAATTTGCCTACGGGCGCAAAGGAGTTTTCGGTAGTCATTGATGGCAAAAGCAATGATGCGGTGCTGGACTATTATGTGCTGGCCGAAAACGCTGGCACGGTGACCTTTTCGCCAGCCAACTACACCAAGCAGGCGAACAAAGTGAAACTGAGCGACCTGAATAAGTGAGGAACTGAACCTTGATTTTTGAATCTCTATAACAGCCCGCTCAGCCATCGTGACTGAGCGGGCTGTGTTTGTGTACCCGGCATACGATGGGGTAAGTTTCGGCGAAAAACACCCCATACCATATTTTGGCAAGTACCACGACACAAATGTCTC
>JAYSUY010000215.1:0-5755 GCA_043718855.1 Saprospiraceae bacterium
TTTCGGCTGCGATTTGTTCGGGGGTCTTTTTCGGCGGTGCCGAGTATTGCATCCACAAAAATAGGAGCAGGAATATCAGCCCCATGCCGACGAATGTACTGAGTTGACTTTGTTTCTCTTCCATTGTGCAAGTAGCCCAAATTTTTCGGTTCGGGCGGGTTCATGTTTTCCGAACTTTCCAGTTCGGGGTGGTTCAAAAAAATAATCCCGGACTGAAAAGCCCGGGCCATAAAAAGTGGCGCAAAAGTAGTTGAAAGCCCTTCGCCGTGCTACGAAACCTCGAAGTTTGTCCCAGATGGCTCGACCAAGCATGGTTCGCACCTCACTTCCTCAGCCTCGCCACCATCAGCCCCTCCGCCTGTTCTTTGAGCGCGGCCACGTCTTCGCTTTTCAAGCCTTCTGTGGAAATGGGCACATCCCACACCACGCGTACCGTGCCAGGCCATAGGCCCGCACCGTTGGCGGTGATTTCAGAGATGTTGACCAAGGTCTGTACGGCTACCGGTGCACCTGTCTGGATGGCGATGCGAAATGCGCCGTCGTAAAACGGGCCGAGCGGCTCGTCGCTGCGGTTGCGGCTGCCTTCGGGGTAGATGAAAATGCTCCAGCCTTCGGCCAAGTGCTGCTTGAGCGCTACCACGCTGCGGGCGCGGCTCATAGCGCTGCTGCGATCCACGATGAGGCACATTTTTTTCACGACCCAGCCGAACACGGGGATTTTTTGCAACTCTTGTTTTGCCAAAAAACGGAACACGCCAGGGAAGGCGTGGGCATTCACTATGAAATCGAGGGAGGAGCGGTGGTTGCCCACGATGACGTAACTCTGGTGAGGATCAAGCCGTTCGCGGCCCTCCACCCGGAGCCGGATGCCCACCAAAGTCAAAAAAACGGGTGTGAATGCGTGGTAGAGATACCAAATGTTATGTCGCAGGGCTTTGGTACCTGGCGCAGCGATCATGTTGAACAGCAGCACGGGGACGCTCACTGTCATCAGCACAAGGAACAGCACGACGGCGTACATAGCCCACAATTTCCGGAAAAACAGCATAGCCGTTTGCTTTTTGCCTTTTGCTTTTTGCCTTTTGTGTTACACTCCATTGATGGCTTCTACGCCGACAATTTCTGGAATTTTGCCTCTAATGGCCTCCTGAATACCCGCCCGCAAGGTCATGGCCGACATAGAGCAGGTTTCGCACATCCCCGTCCAGCGAATTTTGACGTGCATATCGTCGGTGACTTCTACCACTTCCACATCGCCGCCATCCACCTGGAGGTGTGGGCGCACACTGCTGAGTGCGGATTCGATTCTTTCTAAGAGTTGTTGTTTGTCAGTCACTTCCATAGTATTGATTCGCGGCGAAGGTAGCACGTTTATGCTGTTGGTGGAGGGATTTGGGGATTCGGTGATGAACGAAGCGCAATTGCTTGGGCTTCAACAGGGTAGTCTTAATTTGGTTCGGAATCCCCAAATCCCCAAATCTCCGCATCAACAGTATTCATTGCTACCCCATCGCCGCCTTGACAAACCCCACGAACAACGGGTGTGGGTTCTCCACGGTGCTTTTCAGTTCGGGGTGAAATTGCACCCCCACAAACCAGCGGCGGTCTTTCAACTCCATGATTTCCACCAATTTAGAGTCCGGGTTGATACCCGTAGCCACCATGCCCGCCTGCTCGAACTGCTCCAAGTAAGCATTATTGAACTCCCAGCGGTGGCGGTGGCGCTCGCTGATGGTCGTGTCGCCGTAGGCGGCATATGCCTTCGTTTTTTTCTTCACCTCGCAGGGGTATGCACCGAGGCGCATGGTGCCGCCTTTTTGGGTGATGTTTTTTTGCTCGGTCATCATGTCGATCACCGGGTGCGGGGTGTTGGGGTTCACCTCTGTGCTGGCCGCGCCTTCGAGGTGCAGTACGCTGCGGGCAAACTCCACACACGCCACCTGCATACCGAGGCAGATGCCAAAAAACGGCACGTCGTGCTCGCGGGCGTATCGGATGGCCGTCAGTTTGCCGTCAATGCCGCGCTCGCCGAAGCCAGGGGCCACGAGGATGCCGTTCAGGCCGGCCAGTGCCTTGCTCACGTCCTTGTAACTGCCCTCCAGTGCCTCGGCATGGATGGGCATCACGCGCACCTTGCACTCGTTCACCGCGCCCGCATGGACGAAGGCTTCGTAGATGGATTTGTAGGCATCGGGCAGTTCGTTGTACTTGCCAATGAGGCCGATCTTGACCTCGTGGAGCGGGTTTTTGAGTTTGCCCAGAAAGTTTTTCCACGACGTGAGGTTCGGCTCCTTCGTATCTTTCAGGTGCAGTTTGGAGATCACTACGGAGTCCAACCGCTCCTTCAACAGCAGCAACGGCACGTCGTAAATCGTCTCCGCGTCGATCATCTCGATCACCGAAGCCGTCTCCACGTTGCAGAACTGCGCCATCTTCCGGCGGATATCGATGCTCAGCGGGTGTTCCGTGCGGCAAGCCAGTATGTCGGGCTGCACACCGAGGCTAAGCAGTTCTTTTACAGAGTGTTGGGTGGGCTTTGTTTTCAACTCCTTCGCCGCATTCAGGTAAGGCACAAGGGTGAGGTGGATGACCAGCGAGTGTTCGCGGCCCAGTTCCCAGCGCAGTTGGCGCACCGACTCTACATAGGGCAGGCTCTCGATATCGCCCACTGTGCCGCCCAGTTCGGTCAGCACGATGTCGTACTGGCCCGTCTGGCCGAGCAGCAGCATTCGCCGCTTGATTTCGTCGGTGATGTGGGGGATGACCTGCACGGTTTTGCCCAGATAGGTGCCTTCGCGCTCTTGCTCGATCACCGTCTGGTAGATGCGCCCGGTAGTCACGTTGTTGGCCTGTGAAGTGGGTGTGTTGAGGTAACGCTCGTAGTGGCCGAGGTCAAGGTCGGTCTCCGCGCCGTCGTCCGTGACGTAGCACTCGCCATGCTCGTAGGGGTTGAGCGTGCCGGGGTCTACGTTGAGGTAAGGGTCGAACTTTTGGATGGTGACTGAAAAACCGCGCGCTTGCAGCAGTTTGGCTAAAGAGGCACACAAAATGCCTTTTCCGAGCGAAGAGGTGACGCCGCCCGTAACAAAGATATATTTCGTCATAGAATGGTTGACACTGTTACGGGGCGTAAAGGTAGGCAACGGGATTGCAGTCAATCGAATCAATCGGGCCTAATCTCAAAAATCGAATCAATCGGCTATATCCGCCCTTCCAGCCCTTGTACCCAAGCCCCAAACCGCGTTTGTGGCAGCAGTCCTTTTTCAAACAAAAAATACCCCGCCACTGCCACCGCGATGCCAGCCACCACATCCAGCATGTAGTGGTGGTTGGTGTAAATCGCCGTCACCCAGATGCCCACGCAAACGGTGCCGAACAGCCACATCAGCCAGCGACGGCCCGTGAGCCGGGCATAAAACCAACCCACCAGCGGGTAGGCCGAGTGCAACGAGGGCATGGCCGCGAACACGTTGGAGTTGCGGGTATAGATGCGGTGAAACAAATCCATGTTGAGCAGCGCATCCACACGGTTCAACCCCGCTGCCGAGCGTGGCACGTTGGGGTTTAAGTCGAAGCCGTACTCCGCCACATACCAGGGCGGAGCCGCCGGGTAGAGGTAGTAGATGGAAAAGCCGATGAGGTTGACAAAGAAAAAGCACCAAGCGAAACGCAGGTACAGCCCAGGTGCTTTCCAGTAGAGCCAAGCCGCCAGAGCCAGCGGCAGCGGCACCCACGAGATGTAGAAAAAACCCGCCAGCAGATCGAGCCACCAGCGCGTATGCTGGGCGCACCATTCGTTGAGTGTCAGCAGGTTGCCGCCTACATTTACGCCAAACCAGTCCCGATCGAACTCGTAAAGGTCACGGATGTGTACGGCGTTTACCGTCCAGTTGGGCGCGATGCGCAGCGAATCGTACAGCATCCAGTACGCCAACCAGACGCTGAGGGCCAGCACCCAGCGGCGGGTGCGCTCGCTCGCCCACCACAGCACGAGGGTCAAGGCCCACAGCACAACATGCTCTCTGCGAAGCCCCACCAAGCCGCCGAACCAAGCGAAATAGGCTGCCGAGCCGATGGCCCACCAGAGCAAGGGGTGAGAGGTGAGGGGTGAGGAGTGAGGGGTAAGCGACGAGGGCTGAGGTTTATCGTTCATCGTTTATAGTTCATCGTTTTCACCCGCAGAAGCCTAAGCGTAGGCGGGCATCCTTCATAGTTCATCATTCAATACCCGCTTGCAGTGTTGCAGCCGCTGCCAAGCCGTGTAGTTGGCCAGCAAGGCCAGCACACAAATCGGGAATGTAAAGAGCGTGATATTTTCAAAAAAAGGAAAATCCGTGCCGGGGAGAACGAAGCGGAACGGCTCAGCCCAGTTTTGCACCAACCCGCACAGCATGGCCGACACCCCGATCAGTACGATGCGCTCCGGGCGCTGCATCAAGCCATCGCTACACTCAATGCCCAGCCCCTCGGCCCGCGCCCGCACATAACTGACCATCATGGAGCCGATCATGGCTAAAAAAGCGAACAGCGAACTCAAAAAGTAGTGGTGCGACACGAGGTAAAAACAAATGCCGAGAAACATCACTAACTCCGAGTACCGGTCGAGCACCGAATCGAACAGTGCCCCGAACTTCGAGGACGTGCCGCTCACCCGTGCCAGCCGCCCATCCATCATATCGAACAGCCCCGCGAACAAAATCAGCGCACCGCCCCAGCCCACATAACTCAAATCCATGCGTGGTTGCCCGGCTCCGTATATGAACACGGCTGCCACCCCGATATTGAGTAAAAAACCGACGAGTGTGACGGTGTTGGGCGTAACGCCGGCTTTCGCCAGACCCAGTATGAGCGGGTGAATCACCCGATAAACGGCTGGTTGGCCGTATGTTTTGAGTAAATTAGACATAATACGAAAATGGGTTGAGTTTGGTTGACATGGCTGAATTGGGGACGCATAATACCGTGACATGGAGGCACTCATCCATACTCAAACCTTCAGCCCCCTCCAAGTAGTGGATGTTTAAACGCGAAATACCACCCGCCGGTTGAACCAGTACACCACTCCCCATGCGCTCACGGCAGCCATCACACGACCCAACATACGCTGAAACCCCAGAACATCACAGAGCAAAGCCACCGCCACTGCGTTCAGTACGATGCAGAGCAATATACCTGCAAAGTACCGGCTGCCCGCTGCTCTCAGCCCCACCTCCGAGTGTGTAAACACCCACCGCCGATGTAACGTCCACGACACCCATGCGCCGCAGATTACGCTCAGCAACGCGGCTGTACTGTCAGGCAGGGTTCCCATCGAAAGACCCAGTAGGTAAAAAACTGAAAAATCCACTGCCGTAGCGGCAACGGAGGTTGTGCTGTATTTAATAAGCATAGATGGCTATTTATTAATTTCAAAAACCAAGATAGATGTGCCCACCTTCCGCACCGGCTGCATCTCACTCAGCCAAGGATACACCCCGTGCGGGTACACGCTGTTTTGGTTCAGGTAATGATTGACACTCAGGTACACGGTGTTGACTCCCGGAGGCAGCCCTTCCATGCCGTTTTCTGGAATTGGTGGCAGCGCAAAGCCGAGTTCTTCGGGTGTCACCAAACTGAACAAGTCACCACACACCGCAGCGGCTTGCACACGTGGCGAGAGGAGGTCGTTCTTAAGGTACAGTAAGTCTTGCCCCCAGTCAATATTGGAGTCGGCAAGGTGGTAGCGGCTGCGCGACAACTCGTTGAAGTACGAAAG
>JAYSUY010000216.1:0-2114 GCA_043718855.1 Saprospiraceae bacterium
ATGATGTTCTGTTGGAGAAATTTGTCAACTTTTAAAACGTTGACAAACCTGGCCTTGCTCAGTTTTTCAGTTCTTCAAAAAAAGGGTCGGCGCGCACCAACTCCGCTAGTTTGTCCTTGCACTTCGACTTTCGTTTGTAAAAATAGTTGAGGCTGCCGAAGCCGAGTTGCGCGGCTATGGCCTCGGGCGGTTTTTCTTCGATGACCGCGAGCCGGAGCAATTCTCGGCAGCCCTCGGAGAGGGACTTGAATTTTTCGATAATCAACAGTTGGCGCTCAGCCTGTCCGCCCGCGCGGTCGGTATCGCCAGGCTCAGCAGCCGACAATTGAAGTACCTCCGGGGCATCTAAACTTACCCCGGCGCGGCGGTTTTTGTCCCGGATTTTTTTGAGCCACTGCCTTTGGCAAATGCCGTAGAGGTAGGCGTTGAAACTGTGTGTCCATTGAAAATCAGGGTTTCGCGCGTTGATGAAGATGGCAATGATTGCCTCCTGCAAAATGTCGGCTGCTTCCTGTTCGGTGCCTCCGTGATTGACCACAAAGGCAACAATGCGCGGTCGATAGAGCCGATACACCGCTGATAGCACCGCGTTGTCGCGTCGGCGGATGCCTTCGAGCAGTTCGTCGTCGGTGTAGGTGTGGGTGGCAGTGAGCATGGCAGTTGGGCAAAAGTAGTTTTTCGGGGCGGAGAGTTTTTCCAAAAAAATCTCCGCGGCAGGGTAAGAAACGGGCCGCATCGGGTACACACCTGCAAACCCTGATGCCCAACATCGTCTCACCATCTAAATTTTTACAACACATGAAATCACGGCTACTTGCTTTTTGCCTCGCTTTGCCGCTGTTGGCGGCGGCCCAATGGAAGGAAATCCCTGGGACTATTCCTGCCACATTTGAAAACACAGGCGTTGCACTCGACGGCAAGGTTTACTTTGCGGGTGGGCCTTCCTCGGCATCGGTGACGGTGACCAATTACCCAACCCAAGTGTCCATTCTTGATTTGGCGACGGAAAGCATTTCGATTGCCCCAAATGGCGGGCTTAGCATCGGCAGGCTTGGCATCATGACTGCCGCGTATGATGGCAAAGTCTATTTCGGCGGCGGGTTTTCATGGAAAAATCAAAGTACAACGTACACATTCACGCCGTTCAACACCATTGACATTTACGATGTCAAGGAAGAAAAGTGGTTTACCCGAACACTTTCGCAAAAACGCGGCTACGGTGCGGCGGCGGTTGTAAACGGTAAGATCGTGTTTGCTGGTGGATACACCATGGTCAACGGCGCAGCAGTCGCAAGCGATGTGGTGGACATTTATGACCCCGTAGCGGATGTTTTTTCTGTGCAGCGTCTCTCGCTCGCCCGGGGTGATTTTCAAGCAGCGACCATCGGAAGTAAGGTATGGTTTTGCGGCGGCAGCCCTGATTGGGTCACTGTTACTACCACAAAGCGAGTGGATATTTTTGACATTGATGCACCCGCTGGCCAGCAATGGACAACGGCTGAATTGTCCATTCCCCGTGCTGGCGGCGCGGTGCTTGCGGTGGCCCAGTATTTGATTTGCGCAGGCGGCTTGGAAAACCCCGGAGGCTATTCCAAACAAGTGGACATTTTCGACACCGATTCGCTCAAATGGAAAACAGCAAAACTCTCTGCCCCACGTTGGGGCATCGCTGCGGCGACGTTGGGACATAAAGCCTACTTCACGGGTGGCGGCCACCTCAACATCGCGACATCTTTTTATGACCAGAGTTCCAATAGGGTTGATGTTTTCGATGCCGAAAATAACTTGTGGAGCGTGGGAGGAACCCTGAAAAAGAATCGAATGAAACACGCCTGCGCCGCTTGGGGAAACAAAATTGCCGTCGGCGGCGGCTGGCGAGCCGAGCAAAACATGACCACTGGGAGTGTGGAAATCTTGACCGATATCGTTGCGGTGGAAACCCCGGCCTCGGCAGCAGCGGCATTTACCCTTTCGCCCAACCCAGCAACGGATGTTCTGACCATCGTTTTTTCTGAAAATGCTGCCGCCTCGAAACCCTCAGAGATGCGCGTTTCGGATTTGTCCGGGCGGGTTCTACTGCGGCAAAAACTGACTTCTGGCGAAACGGCGCACCC
>JAYSUY010000217.1:0-2113 GCA_043718855.1 Saprospiraceae bacterium
CAAAAACATCCCTGGAACGGAAGTTTCGGGAAACTTAACCACACCATGAAAAAGCACAACCTATTCATCCTCATCGCTTTGGCCGCCCTGTTTCCCAGCGCCTGCCAAAAAGACTTCCTCGAACGCAAGCCGCTCATCGGCTCCACCGAGGAGAATTTTTACCGCACCCCAGCCGATGCCATCGCTGCGGTGAACGCCGCCTACGCGCCGCTTCAATTTGAGATTTCGCCAGCCGGACACTTCCGCTGGATATGGGGCGACATTATGTCGGATGATGCCACGAAGGGCGGCTCCGGCGACAACGACGCGAACGAACTGCTGCAACTCGAAACCTTCCGGGGGCCGACCAATACCGACAACTTGGAGAGCGAGTGGGCGGCGGACTTCGAGGGCATCTACCGCGCCAACATCGTGCTGGAGCGTGTACCCAACATCCCGATGGACGCTGCGCTGAAAGCCCGCATTTTGGGCGAAGCGCACTTCATCCGGGCTTGGTTTTTCTACACCCTGACGACGATGTTTGGCGATGTGCCGCTGGCCGACCGTGTGCTGGCACCGAGCGAGTACAACCTGCCCCGCGCCCCAGCCGCGCAGGTGTGGGCCCTCATCGAGTCGGATTTGAAAACGGCTGCCGCCAGCCTGCCAGTCCGCAGCGGCTACGGGCAGGAGGACTTGGGGCGCATCACGAAAGGCGCGGCGCAGGCCTTGTTGGCGAAGAGTTACCTCTGGCAAAAACGCTGGGCGGATGCCGAAAAAACGGCTGCCGAAGTGGTGCAGTCCAATGAATACCAGTTGGTTGCGAACTATGCCGACATCTTCACCCAGGCGGGCGAGAACAACGTGGAGTCGGTTTTTGAAATCCAGTACATGAACGCTTCAGGCGGCAACTGGGGTAAGAACAACGCCAATGAAGGCACCTTCACACCGGTATTCCAGCGGGCACGAGGCCAGTTTGAGGGCTTTGGATTCAACATCCCGACGGAGGATTTTGTGCAGGAGTTTTTCAAAGAAGGCTTTGAAGACCCGCGCCTGAAAAGCACGGTGTTCCGGGTGGGCGATGCGATGGGCGACCGGGGCATTTTCACGAAAGAAGCGACCGGTGGCTTCGCCTTCGACTACTACCCGAAAAAGTATTTCAGTTTCAAAAACGAGGACGCGCCTTTCGGCGACCCGAACCCGAACGGCGGCACCAACGACCGCGTCATCCGCTACTCGGATGTGCTGCTGATGCACGCCGAAGCCGCTGCGCAAAATGGCAACGAACCCGCCGCCCGCACTTCGCTGAACAAAGTCCGCGCCCGCGCTCGCGGCACTGCGACCAACATACTGCCCGACATCACGGCATCGGGGGCGGCACTGCTCACGGCCATCTACCGCGAGCGTCGAATTGAGTTGGGGCTGGAAGGCCACCGCTTTTTTGACCTCGTGCGCACAGGCCGTGGGGCGGCTGCATTGGGCGCGCTGGGCTACAAGGAGGGGACGCACAACCTGTTCCCCGTGCCGCAGTCGCAGGTGCAGGCGACGAACGGGGCAGTGGTGCAAAACCCGGGATATTGAATGCTCACAACTGAAATGCCTGCTCTATTGTTTCTCAACACACACATCATCAGGCACTTGCCTAAATTGCTTGCTGTATGAAACACATTTTTTTCGCGGCACTACTGCTGTTTGCTGTTGTCTCCCATGCACAATCTACCAGTGCTGAAAGCCCCAGCCAGGGCGATCTGGTTTCCTTCAAGGTCAGAAACAACAGCATTCTGGGACACCGATACGCATTGATCGGCTACGAACCAGACGTAGTGGGCAATTGGACAAATATTTTTTTCCTCTTGCCTGGCTTATCCCGCAAATACCAATGTCCGGTCGGCACAAAAATTTACCGGGCGAATGACCAACAAGTGGGCACGGTGATGGGCGGCGGGAGCATTCGCAACGACAAGCCTTTTCTGATGGTGAAAGCGGAGGATACAGGCAAAGTTTTTAGGCTGAACGAATAACCTAAGGAACGGTGCTGGAATAAAGGTCCAAATTTGGGGTGACGGTTTTGTTGCTGTTGAGGCACGAGGAGGGCGTTTAGTGGGGCCTAAACAACCGACGAGCAACGAAAACAGCG
>JAYSUY010000218.1:0-17553 GCA_043718855.1 Saprospiraceae bacterium
CCCCAGCGCCAGTGCAGTTTGGCCAAATTGTTCACGATCTGGTTGAAACCGCAAGTCACGAAGTCGGCGAACTGCATCTCCACCATGCTTTTGTAGCCGCCGAGGCTCAGCCCCAGCCCGATGCCCACGATGGCACTTTCGCAGAGCGGCGTGTTGCGCACCCGTGCTTTGCCAAACTCCTCCACAAAGCCCTGCGTGATTTTGAACACCCCGCCGTAATCCGCAATGTCCTGCCCCATCAGCACCAAGTTGGGGTGGCGGCGCATGGCGGTGCGCAGCCCATCGGAGAGTGCATCGATGAAGCGGACGGGAGAAGCCCCCCCCGGCCCCCCCGGTGGGGGGGAGACGAGGCTCCCCTCTCCATTTGGAGAGGGGTTGGGGGTGAGGCCCATCCCCCCCCTTTCGGGGGGGCTGGGGGGGGCTTCTGCGTACACGTCCCCCAGTTCCTCCTCCGTGTCCGGCTCCGGCTCCGGCTCCGCGAACATCACGTCCACCGCCGCCTGTATCTCTTTTTTGTAAGCCGCTTTGAACGCCTCCGCTTGGGCCTCCGTCAGCAGCCCCTCGGCCAGCAGCCAGCGTTCGTAGTTGTCTATCGGGTCGCGCAATGCCCACTGTTCCATCAGTTCCTTCGGCACATACTTCGTGCCGCTCGCCTCCTCGTGGCCGCGCATCCGAAACGTGAGGCATTCCAGCAGCACCGGCTCCGGCCGCTCGCGCATCTCTTCGGCCAACTGGCGGATGGTGGAGTACACCTTAAGTATGTCGTTGCCATCAATGCTCAGCCCGCGCATCCCGTAGCCCTTGGCCCGGTCGATCAGGCTCTCGCAAGCGTACTGCTCGTCGGCTGTAGTGCTCAACCCGTACTGGTTGTTTTCGATCAGAAAAATCACCGGGAGTTTCCACACCGCTGCCACGTTGAGGGCTTCGTGAAACTCCCCCTGGCTCGTTGCGCCATCGCCTGTGAAAGCGAGGGAGACCTTGAGGGGTGAGGGGTGAGGGGTGAGGGGCACGCTGCTCCCGTCTCGCTCCTCACTCCTCGCGTCTAACGTACTGGCCAGTGCTACTCCCGCCGCCAGCGACAGTTGTGGGCCGAGGTGCGAGATCATGCCGACGATGCCATGCTCCATAGCTCCGAAGTGGAAGGAGCGGTCGCGTGCCTTCGTGTAGCCGAGCCGCTTGCCCTGCCACTGGCAGAACATCCGATCGAGCGGCATATCGCGTGCAGTAAACACGCCGAGGTTGCGGTGCATGGTGAAGATCAGTTCGTCGGGCTGCAAGGCACAGGCTGCCCCCACCGAGATGGCTTCTTGCCCGATGCCCGAAAACCATTTGGAGATGCGGCCCTGACGAAGCAGGTTGAGCATCTTTTCCTCGATCAATCGAGGCTTTACGAGTTGCTCGTACAGGTGGAGTAGGGTAGGGTCGTCGAGACCCTGGCGGGAAAACGCCATCATGGGGGCAGCAGTCGCAGTCATGTAAGTTGTGCTTCGGTGGTGAAAACCCAGCGCGGCAAAAGTAGAGATTCGGTTAGGGTTCGCAAGACTTGAGATTTTTCACACAGGCCCAGTTCTCTTTCTTTTTGCGTTCTTTTGGCTCGATTGTTGATATTTTTTTAATGCTTTTAGGATAGGATTTGAAAGGTCATTTCCCGAACTTTTTTTTAGCTAAGATTTCCGTTGAAGACCTTGTTTTTCGAGAACGAATGCTACATTTGCCCTAATAAATACCGTTCGTAGGACGCTTCTGATGAGTAAATCTTTGTATGTCAAGGACTTACCCATTTGAGTGTCCTAAGTCTGTCTCACCAAGAAATTTTTTCTTTAATCCGATTGGATGCTTCTTCTTCCTAAAAAGGGGCAGCAGTTTTTCCGTTAATCTCATGAGTAAATGTACACGGCAGCGATTTCTTCGTGCCGTTGTGACCAGGCCCACCTGTATAGGCTTGTTCCCATTTCACTCAGATTTGCTTTTTATGTTTTTCGTACGCTGTTCCGAAAAGGCACAGCATCCGATCATTTTGCATTTGAAGGTAATCTTATGAAAAGAACATCTACGCAGATTCCAACTGTCGGGCCTAACGCCCGCTCCACGTCTTTTTTTGACACTATATACAAGCGCCACATCGCCGGACTCAATGGAGTGCGGTATGCGGCGCTTTCTCATTTTTTAATCCTGCGCTATATTTTTTCAAATCAATTTACTCAATCCTGTCATCTCATGATGTCAAAGTTACTTTCTGTTAGTGCCCCGCCCGGCAACCAGGTTTCCCGGACGGCGAGCACGTTACTGCTTTCGGCAGTAATGCTGTGTTGTAGCCTAGCTACAATACAGACGGTCTCGGCTCAATGTACCGGAGCTGTTTCGATCACCAACAACCCGATCTCCGTTCCGAAGATCGCGGTCAACTGCCCTGCCGGGCCGTTGATGTTGGGGCCAGTCGATTACACCCTGAGTTTCGGTGTTTCCGTGCCTCAGGTTGCACCTGGATCGACGTTGCTGGATTTTACCAGCAATGCGACGTACTGGGCAATCGACTTCAACGCTGCCGACCTCATTGAGCCGGTGTTTCCTGCCGAGTACACGTTGGGGGGCAACCCGCAAAATGTGTCGAGTGGTGTGGTGATGTATTTCCGGTTTCCGGTAAGTGTATCCTACTCCATTGCCATTGCGCCTGATTTGCCTGGTGCGCCTTGCCCCGTACTCAACATCTTCCCTGGCCAAGTGACCCCCGTGGGTTCGCCTGGTCCTCCTGCGGCAGGTGCTGTGTGTTTCCCGGCTGCCCCAACGGGCTTCCCGGCTCCAAACCTGATTGCTGGCCCCACCTATCTGTGTGAGGCTGCTCCGGGTAGTGTGACGTTGACGAACACGGGTACTAATGGTGTACCCTCGAACAGCAAAACTTGGACGGTGTCTACCCTGAGCGGTGGCCCATGTACTCCACCCATCGCTGGACAGGGTACCAACAGTGCAACAATTAATTTCAGTGCTTGCCCTCCTGGTGTATACCGGGTGGCATTTTGCGAAAACGGTGGTGGTACCATCGCCTTCAACTGCGGTGCTCCGTGGGGACCTGCTCCTCAGCCTTGCACCGTATGCGATACAACAACTGTTGTGATTTATGCGGACCCCGATGTGACGGGCGTTCCGACAGATGTGACTTCCTGCAACCTGCCCAGCACACCGCTTGGGCCGTTTAACTTTACGATCAGTGGTACACCTACTGAGCAAGCAGCGACTAGAATCTCTTGGAGTATCCGTGACTTGTTGGCTCCAGGTGCTCCACCAAAACCTTTGGTGAACATCGGTACGCCGAGTACAGGTACTAAGGATGGTTCCGTTGGGAATGAGATTCCTGCATTCAATGCAGCGAATGCGACCAACGACAACATCAATGCTGAAGTCTGCGTGACGGCTCAACGTATTCGTCCTGACGGTACGGTGTGTGGTAACCTTCTGCCTGACCCGAACTGCGATTTCAACATCTTCGTTTGCGCTGAGCCTAACCCATCGCTGGTGTCAGCACCGATGAGGGTCTGCTCCGGCAGCCCATTTTCTATTGTAGTGACCTCCAGTTTGTTCTTGGGTAACAACCTTGAGCCTGCGGCATTCCAGTGGGAATCGAACCAAGGTGGCCCGGCAGGTGGTTCTGTGACTGGCGACAGCGATCCGCTGTCTGTCTCGGTTTCGCAGACCACGAACTTTACGATCAACGAAACACTGACCAATACTACGCTCTCCGAGCATACCGTGAACTACACGTTCCGGGTGCGCAATGCAAACATAAACTGCATAGGTTGCTCGGAAGAAGTGTTGGTGGTGCCAGTAATTGTGGTTCCGAATGTGACGATTGATGCTCCCATTGCAAGCGGTAGTCCATACTGCCCTGGTGATGTGGTCAGTATCCAGATTTTCACCACCCCACGTGGCGGTACGATCAGCTGGACTTCGACGACTCCATGGAGTACCACTGGCAACAGCGGTAATTTGGTTTCTACGGCGGCTGGTGTTATTCCGATCATTGCTCCGAATGGCTTCCCTGAAATTCTCACTACGGCCATCACCAACAACTCTGGTGAAAGCATTGATGCAGTGGTGACGGTGACGGTGGATAATGCTGCTCCTTGCACCGACCCTTCCCAAACATTCAACGTAAAGGTTTGCCCACGCCCAGTGTTGGAGGAAATCGCTGCTCCGAATGTTTGTTCTGGTGTTGATGCCCTGACGTTCACCATCCGGTCGAACCTCAAAGCGGACCAGACGGCCTTTACTTTCTCCAACCTTTCGATATTGAATGCCAATATCACGGGTGAGGAGTTTATCGGTTCTGATCCTGTTGGAGGTGGTGCGTTCACCACCATCAGTACGCCGCGTGTAACCATCACACAATCGGCTACAGGTGATAACTTCACCTTTACGATTCCTGCGGGTACGGTGGTGAACAACACCAACACAGATCAGACGATCTTCTACATTGTCCGCGCTCGCGATGCGAACTGCAACGATTGTGAAGGTATTCCGATCGGTGTGACCATCACGGTGAAGCCAAACGTCAATGTTACTCCGGCAGTAAATGCATTCTTCTGTTCGAGCAATCGTGAAGCGGTGCCGCTAACAGCTGCCATTGGGCCGTTTGCAACAACTCCTGGCCCAGGTAACGTGGCTGTGAACTATACCATCACAGGTGGTGTAGTGAACGGTGCTGTTATCTCTGCTGCTGCTGCTGCTGATGCACTGGGCATCCCAGTGACGGGCCAGATTCCGGCTAACGGCACCCGTGCCATCACGATTCCGAGCAACCTCAACGTGTTTCAAAGTTTTTACAACTTTACTTTGGGTGCTGCAGGTGATTGCGACAACACAACTATTCCTTACCAAGTGATCATTCGCCCTGAGCCTGCGAAGGGGATGATTGCTGACCAGCGCATCTGCTCTGGCGGCTCTTTCGCCGGTGTAGAAATTGAGATCAGCAACCGTGGTGGAGGCATTGGCGCACCCACCTATGCTATTATACAAAGGCCGCAAACCTGCGGCATTCAATTCGCACCTGACGTAGCCTACCAAACGGGAGTCTTTATTGCGGAAGACGGTGACAATGTGGCACCTGTTGACCGTGCTGCTGCTGCTGGCCCGTACAACAACCTCACTACTGCTTCGCAAAGCCGCCGCTTTGCTTATCAGGTGAGCAGCGCTTCGGGCTGTCTCAGCCCTGTGATGGAGTTCCAGACCATTCTGGACCCAACTCCAGTGTACGTCAGTGGTAGCGGCGGTACCGTCTGCTCTGGTGCTACGATCAACCTTCCATTGACGGGTCTTCCCTTCTGGAATGGCACTTCGATCAAAGCCACCGACTTCTCTTGGACGGCTGTGGCTGTTCCAGCAGGCAGTGTGATGGGCTTCACGGCCAACCAGCCTTTTGGTGTGCCGACCCTATCGATCAACGATCAGTTGTTCAACATGATGCCTCCGGGTATTAACGGTACAGTGGTCTACACGATCACTCCACGCGCCCTGGCTTCCGGTTGCGGTGGCGCTACTGCTCCTTGCGTAGGCGCTCCATTCAACGTGACCATTACGGTAACTCCAAGCGAGTTCAAAATCCCGGACATCCTGACGGCTGACGGCCCATACTGCGTGTCTGACCCATGTGTCGACCTGTTGGATGAGACCCAAGTCAACCTCGGTAGCATCGCAGCGGCTCTTGGCCCAGATGTGAACTGGCGTTGGAAAGTGAACGGTGAAGTGTTTATTCCTGGCCCGGCTTCCGGCCCGCTGTCGCTGCCTTATGTGGCTCCTGGCCCGGCTGCCAGCCATGGTGGTTTTGATCAGGGTGCTTTGGGTGGTGCTGTGTTCTGCCCGAACATCGCTGGCCCCGGTACACACATCGTGTGCTTGGAGTTCTTTCAAGATGTCAACGACGACGGCCAACCTGATCCAGGTGGTTGCGTGACGATGGACTGCCGCATGTTTATCGTGTACCCAGAATACAACCCTGCTCCGGTTTGTCCGACGACGGTTTGTGTTTCTATGTTGCCAGTGCGTCTCCGTCCGGTGCTTGCACCTGACTTCAAAGATGACGCTACTTACAGCCCAGGTGGCCCACGTTTCGATCGCTACATCGCATCCGGTTTGGCTGGTGGCCCTGCTACCAACCCAACAGTGGCAACTTCTCAAGTACTTGATCCTCAGGGCAACGTCATCGAAGATGATGCTTTTGCTACTTGGGCCGGTCACGGTGTGACCAACCCAAGCAACAGCCCTGACGCTGTGTTCAACCCACTCGCTGCTGCTCAAGCAGCACTCGGCAATGCCCTCCTCTCTGCTGCGGAACTGGCTGCACCGATTGTGGTGGCTGTGCAATACGAAGTCGGTTATGACCAGTGCCGCAAATACGGTACTTGTAACATTGAAATTCTGCCGACCAATAAATCTGTGGTAGATGATCTGGCATTTGATTGCACGATTGATCCACAAGGCAATATTGATCTGGCTTCTTTGCTGCTCAACGCTCCTAACGGCCAGGTGTCTACACCAGGCGGTCAGTGGTCGCAACTGAGCGGCCCTGGTACTTCTGATATCACAGGCAGCAACCTCCAGTATCTGGAGCCAGGTTGCTACAATGTGCAGTACATGGTGCCTGCTGGCATTTGCCCAGCAGTGATGGACAATGGCTTCATTCAAGTGAAAGAGCAGCCAACTCCTGACTTCATCGTGGACGAACTGACCATCTGCAAAAATGCACTCGACGGTTCTGCTGAGCCCATCACGGTACAACTGACCAGCCCGAGCTACAGCACGGGTACCCCTACTTACGAGTGGTCGGTGAGCGTTCAGGACGATGGTGATGTGCTGACTCCACTGCCTTTGACAGTGTCTATTTCTGGTGAAAACACAGCCAACCCGATCATCCAAGTCCTCAGCACGACCGCTCCAGGTGGTTATGTAGATGTTTGTTTGAAGGAGACTTTGGCTTACGGTGCTTGCGGTCCTTTCGCTGCAGGTGAGTGTGTGGCTGAAAAGTGCATCACCATCCAAGTGATGCCACAGCCTACCATTGCTTGCCCAGCAAACTTGACCTTTAACAATGACGTAGACAAGTGCGGTGCCAACGTAGTGTGGCCTGTGCCTACGGCTTCCGACGACTGTGGTGTGGCTGAAATCGAGCGCATTGGTACGATCAATCCGGCTATCGGAGAGTTCTTTGAAGTAGGTACTGTTTACACCATCACATACCGCACAGGCGCTAAAGAAGTGACCTTGGTAGATGGCCAGAACAGTTGCAAGTTCACGGTGACGGTGCGGGATATGCAAGATCCACACGCTGTTTGCCGCGACTTTACGGTGTTCCTTGATGCAACTGGCAAAGCCAGCATCAGTGCCGTTCCGGGTAGTGCAGACCCGGCTTGCTTTAACCCACTCGCTGCTCCAACCATCGACGGTGGCAGTTCTGACAATTGCACCTCCGTGTGCGGTCTGATCATGAGTGCTAGCCAAACTATGTTCGATTGCGACGACAAAGGCGAACTGATCATCACCCTTTCGGTGACGGATGCCAGCAACAATGTGTCGACCTGCAACGCTACCGTTACGGTGGTGGATGCAATCAAGCCTACGCTTGATTGTGGTGCAATCGCTTCGATCACTGTAGGCAACACTCCCACAAAGTGTTTCTACCGCGTTGTAGCGGGCGAATTCGACCCAGCAGTGAGCGACAACTGCCCAGGTGCTACGAAGACGAATGACTACAACTTCTCTTCCAGCCTTGCTGGTGCCCGTTTTGAGTACGGCACGACAGCAGTGGTTTGGACTGCAACGGATGCAGCAGGCAACACGAAAACGTGTGTGAGCTACATCACGGTGCTTCCACTCAATCCACAATTGTCGGTCTCTATCGCTGAGACGGCTCCAGTGAATTGCCAAGGTTTCCTGACTGGCCAACTGACGGCTACGGCTGTTAGCGGTACGCCTAACTTCACGTTCCGGTGGACAGACAATGCCAACACGGTAACTGGTCCAAGCGCAAGCCGCACATCTTCTATCGCTTCACTCTTCTCAGGTACTTACTTGGTAGTCGTGACGGATTCTGATGGTTGCACGGCAAGTGATTCTTGGGTGTTGCAAGATCCAGAAAGCCTCAGCGCAACCATCACGTCTTACACAGACGTGCTTTGCAACGGTGGTGCTACGGGTTCTGCTACGGTCACCGCACAAGGCGGTACTGGTAATGGAAGTACTGGTCCATTCACATACAGGTGGGAGCGCCTTTCGGCACCTGCTGTGGCCAACTTCTCTACTACTGGCCCAACTGCTAGTGCTACAAACACGATCAACAACTTGATCGCAGGCCTGTACCGGGTAACGGTGACAGACTCGCGCAATTGCCCTGCTATTGCACTGATCGAGATCGAGCAGCCTACCAGAGTGGTGGCTGACATCGTGGCTTCTACCAACGTGCTTTGCAACGGTGGTAACACAGGTTCTGCTACGGTAAATGCTACCGGCGGTACTTCGCCTTACACTTACGACTGGTCGAACAATGGCTCGCAAAATCCTGATACAGACGGCCCTACTATGGGTGGTCTGGTTGCTGGCACCTACACGGTGACCGTAACGGATGCTAACGGCTGCTCGGCTACGACAACTGTGGTGATCACTGAGCCAACAGCCATTGTGCTGCCTGCTCTGACGATGACCCCAGCGAAGTGCTTTGGCGGTGCCGATGGTATGTTGGAAGCCAACCCTTCGGGTGGTGTCCTGCCTTACCACTACCTCTGGTTCCCAGGCGGCTCTACTGACAAGAAGGTCAATGGCCTTGCTGCTGGTACATACACCGTGACCGTTACAGACGGCAACGGCTGTACCAAAACGAATTCTGGAACGGTAACCCAGCCTACTCAGGCAGTTACGGTTGTCTTGAGCGACATCGTCAACCCGAACTGCGAAGGCAATACTACGGGTTCGGTGAAAGCAACCGCCAACGGTGGTGTTAGCCCTTACAGCTTCAAGTGGAGCACACAGTACCCGCTGGCTCCGCAAGGTGCTACTGGTGTGGCTGGCCCTAACGCTATGCACTCGGCTACTGGCCTGTTCGCAGGTACGTGGTTGGTGACGGTGACGGATGCAAACGGCTGCACGGCTGTTGCTTCTGTGGTACTGGCTGACCCAACTGGCGTAACTGCCCTTGTGATCTCGCACGTTGATGTGTTGTGCTTCGGTGCTTGCACAGGTACGGCTACGGCACTTGGCACTGGTGGCTCTGGCTCTTACACTTACGACTGGAGCAACGACGGCCCAGACGCAGTGGACAATGACCCAATTACGGTGACTGGCCTCTGCGCTGGACAGTACACGGTGACGATTACCGACACCAAAGGCTGCCAAGCAGTTGCGGTGGTGGAAATCACACAGCCAACGAGGTTGATCGTCGAGGCTATCGACATCCAGCCTACGTTCTGCCGTGGTTCTTCCAACACGGGTCAAGGCACGGTGAACGCTACTGGCGGTACCACTCCTTACACTTACGACTGGCCACAAGTGGCTGGTACCAACAACGGGCACACCTTCAACAACCTTGCTACAGGCACTTACATTGTGACGGTGACGGATGCCAACAACTGTACGGCTACGGTGAATGTGGTGATCCCTGATGGTCCAGAACTTACGATTTCTGAACTTCCTGACTTGGGCTTCATTTGCGCCAACGATCAATACCGCCCGGGTCCAAACCCGTTTGCTGGTAACGACGGCGACATCATCGGTGCTATCTACCTGTACTCCACTCCATTCAGCACCAGCACGGTGTACTCTTGGACAGGTGGTGCAGCAGCAGGTCTGCCTGACGGCTCGGCTACGGGTACCAATCCGTTCATTCCGGCTTGGCAGGTGGCTGATGTTCCTGGCAACTACACCATCACCGTGACGGCTACTTTGGCCAGCGGCTGTGTAGATACTGAGGTCTTCACTTTCGCAGTGCTTCAAGGCCCGAGCAACCCGCACCCAAGTGACGTTCACATCTATGAGTGCGAACAGGCATTTGGCTCGCTGAAAGCTTACTTCATCTTGGAGAAAGCGATCACGGGCATCATGGCGGGCATTGATCAGCCACAGTTCTACAAAGTGACGTTCCACCGCACACTTCAAGATGCGGAATTGGGTGTAGATCGTCTGCAAAGCCCGTACTACGCCGGCGACCAGACAGATATCTATGTGCGTGTGCAGAATGTGTTCACGAAGTGCTTCAGCACAACTTGGATACGCTTGCACGTGTACCCAACGCCGAAGGCTTGCTCCGGCAACGTGGTGGCTTGCCCGGTCAACCCAGGCAACGACTATGCCTTCTTTAGCCTGTATGGCAACACGGAACTGTACAATCAGGTGACCACCTGCAACCGTACTACCGCACCTGGCTACCAAGCTGTGGTCAAGTACTACACGTCGCTCACTGCGGCTGAACTGGAACTTGATGCTTACCAGATTCCGAACGGTCCGTACCTCTCTCAATCTCGCGTCATCTGGGTGCGCGTTGAGAATGGCACCGGCTGCGCCGACATCGATATCGTGAACCTGGAGGTGCTGCAAAGCCCATCAGTGGTACTCGACTTCGTGAACGAGAGCTGCGCTGGTGCCAACGACGGTACCATCTTGGCTACCGTAGTGGCTGGCAAATCTCCGTACAACTTCAACTGGTCTGCTGGTGTAACCATCGACGCTACGAAGTCTACCCCGACCACTTCGGGTGTGAAGGACCTCGCTCCTGGTGTGTACACAGTTACTGTGACTGATGCTAACGGCTGCTCGGTGACCGCTTCGGTCACCATCGCTGCTGGCCCAGTGCTTACGCTGACCGAACTGCCCGACTTTACGGTTTGCCCTCAAGGCGCCGTAGGTGCTATCGAACTGAGTGCTACTCCGAAGACCCTTGCTGTGTTCTACACATGGACGGGCGGTGCTCCGGCTGGTATGCCCAATATGAATCCTCCTGGCATCGACGGTGCTGATCCTGAAATCCCGGCCTTCATCGCTGGTGATGTGGAAGGTACTTGGACGGTAACTGTGACGGGTCGCTTCCGCGGTTGCGTGGACACTGAGGTGTTCACCGTGACGGTAAAAGACGACATCAGCCCTGTGTTCATCCAGTGCCCAGGCAACATGGTCGTCAACGCTGACGTAGAAAAGTGCAGCGCAGTGGTGAAATGGGCTGAGCCTCTCGCGAAAGACGAGTGCGAGCCTAACGTCATCATCACGCGCACCGCTGGTGCAGCCTCTGGCTCGGTGTTCAATGTGGTGGGTTCGCCCTTCACGATCACCTACCGCGCTGACGACACGAACGGTAACACAGCAATCTGCCAGTTCACGGTGACCGTGAACGACATGCAACTGCCTAACATCAGCTGCCCAGGCGGTGCTCAGTACTTCGGCACCAACGGTGGCCTCTGCTCTTGGACGGCACCTGGAGCATCTACGCTCAACGCTACGGCGTTCGACAACTGCTCGATTTTTTCGCTGACGCACAACTTCGCTGGCGCCCCTCTCAACACCACCATCGCTGGTGGTGTGTTCCCGCTGGGTGGCACGATGGTGACTTGGACTGCGGTTGACGCATCTGGCAACAGCCGCACTTGCACCTACCGCATCGTGGTGGCCGATGACGACATCCCAACGGTGGTTTCTTGCCCGCAGAACATTACTCAGTCTAACGACTTGGGTAATTGCAGCGCAGCAGTGACCTATGTGACACCGGTTTTCGCAGACAACTGCACGGGTACGGCTACTTTGATCAACGGCTTCGTTACCGGCTCGGTCTTCCCGCTCGGCACGACAGTCGTAGAGTGGAGCTACAACGACGTGGCCAGCAACGGCCCAGTCAACTGTTCCTTCACGGTGACTGTGAACGACACGGAGAATCCGAAGATCACCTGCCCGACTAACGTGGTGGTGAACATCGGCGGCACACCTGCTATCACAGGCGGCCCGGCAACGCTCATCGGCTCTGGCCCTTGCGGCGTGACACTGTCTTACACCGCTCCGGTGGGTACTGACAACTGTCCTGGCGCAGTGACCTCACAGCAGAGCGGCCTCGGCAGCGGCCCGAACTTCTACGAGTACGGCGGCTTCTACACCGAGACCCACAATGTGGTGGACAATGCTGGCAACAGGGCAACTTGCACGTTCAGCATCACGGTGAAAGACCCGATCAACCCGACGATCACTTGCCCGTCGAACACGACGGTCACAACTGACATCGGTGAGTGCGACGCAGCAGTGAGTTACGCTTTCCCGTATGACGGCGACAACTGCCCGAACTTCAAACTGACCAAATTGGTCGGCCCGAACAGCGGCGAAGAGTTCAATCTCGGTACCACGCTGGTGAAATTTGAAGTGACTGACCCGACTGGCAACAAAGCAACTTGCGAATTCACCGTAACGGTGGAAGACCGCGAGCGTCCGCTGATCTCGTTCTGCCCTCCGCCGACAACTTCGACGACCAGCAGCAACGGCTTGGGCGACTGCTCTGGCATCGTACCGAACATGGCGAGCGGCCTCGCGGCTACCGACAACTGCGGTGTTGCGTTCGTGGGCCAAGTCCCGGCAGCAGGCACGAGCTTCGGCTCTGCACACGGCGACGTTCAGATCATCACCTTCTTCGTGTCTGACAACGCGGGCAACTCCCGCTCTTGCCAGTCTACGGTGCGTCTGGTGGACAACGAGGTTCCGACCATCGTTTGCACGGGTTTGACTACTAACTATCTCACGACTCCAGGCATCTGCGGTCACTTGGTAGTGGCTGCTGACAATGCTAACCCATCTTTCGGCGACAACTGTGCTGGTGCTAAGCGCCGCCACAACTTCCCAACGGCTCCAAGCCACTGGACGCTGGAAGGCGCAGTGCTGCCAGTGGGTACGACGGTGGTGGTGTGGACGATCACAGACATCAACAACAACACGACATCTTGCTCTGTCACCTACAAGGTGGAAGACAAGATCGCTCCGATCTTCGTGAACTGCCCGTTGAATGTCACGCTGAACAACGACGTGGACAAGTGCGGTGCTAACGTGTTCTGGCTCGCTCCTATCGCGATTGATGATTGCCAACCCGTGACAGTGGTGCAAACTGCTGGCCCGCTGCCTGGTGGATTCTTCCCTGTGGGTACGACGCTGGTTTCTTACAAAGCGACCGACCCATCGGGTAACATGGCTACCTGCTCTTGGACCATCACGGTGACGGACATGCAACTGCCCGACATCCAGTGCCCAAGCGGCTTGCAGTATGTGGCGACCAACGTAGGCTGCACCCATGTGGTGAGCGGCACGGCGCTGAATGCTACGGCTTCTGACAACTGTGCAGTGACTTCTTTGACCAACAACTACAACAGCACGGGTACCCTCAACGGGGCTACCTTCCCGCTGGGTGTGACGGTGGTGCGCTGGACTGCTGCTGACGCTGCAGGCAACACGCGTTCTTGCACCTACACATTGGTGGTTCAAGACCTGACAGACCCGACCGTGCAGACTTGCCCAAGCAACATCTCGACCATCACGGATGCTAACCTCTGCTCTGCAGTGGTGACGTACACGGTGTTGTTCCAAGATAACTGCGACGGTACTGGCCGCACAGGTGTCCGCATCGAAGGCTTGGCTTCTGGCTCGGCGTTCCCGCTGGGCGTGACGACGGTGATTCACCGCTACGTTGACGCAGCATCGAACGACTTTGCTGAGTGCCAATTCACGGTAACCGTACGCGACTTCCAGACTCCAGTCATCACTTGCCCAGCGGCCATCACGGTGAACGCTAACGGTACATTGAGCGGCGGTGCTGGTGGCTTCCCGGCTGCTAACCCAACCATCACGGCTTCTGGCCCTTGCGGTGTCAACCTGCGCTACAACGCGCCGGTGGGTACTGACAACTGTCCGAACCCTGAGACCGACAACATCAGCGGTCTGGGTGTTGGCCCGAACTTCTACGCTTACAATGGCATCTACACCGAAACTTGGCGCGTAACGGACGGCAGCGGCAACTCCGCTTCTTGCTCGTTTACGATCACGGTGCAAGACGCTATCGCTCCGACGATCACTTGCCCAGCCAGCTCGACGGTCAATAATGACCTCGGCGAGTGCGATGCAGTGGTGGACTACTCGTTCCCGTACTTCGCAGACAACTGCCCGAACTACACGCTGACGCAACTCTCCGGCCCAGTAAGCGGCAACGAGTTTGTCGTGGGTACGACCTCGGTGAGTTTCCGCGTAACGGACAATGCTGGCAACTCGACTTCTTGCTCGTTCACCATCACGGTGCTCGACAAAGAGAAGCCAGTGATCACCACCTGCCCGGCTGACCGCAACATCGTAACGAGCAGCAACGGCACGGGCGATTGCTCTGGCTTGGTGCCGAACCTCATCCCTGAGGTGGTGGCTACCGACAACTGCACGATCGCTACGATCACTCAGTCTCCGCTGGCCGGCACTTCGTTCGGCTCTGCGCACAACGACGTGATCTTCGTGACCATCACGGTGACCGACATCTACGGCAACGCTTCTACCTGCCAGGTCAAACTGACCTTGAAGGACGACGAGCGCCCGACGATCAACTGCGCTGTGATCCCGACGGCACTCAACAACACGCCAACCTATTGCCACTACTTCGTGCCAGGTTTCAACCTGAACCCGACGTTTGCTGACAACTGTGGCCCGCTCGTGCTGACCAACAGCCTCACTGGCAACAACACGCTCGGCGGTACGCCGCTGGCAGTGGGTTCCACGACGGTGACTTGGACAATAACCGACGCTAACGGCAACACTGCTGCTTGCTCTGTGACCTACGTGGTAACAGACAACGAGCCACCAGTGGCTCGCTGCCAAGGTCCGTTCATTGATGTAGTACTGGACGGCGACGGCCTCGGCCAACTGCTGGTAGCCGACGTGAACAACGACTCGTGGGACAACTGCGGCGCACTTGTGCGCACAGAGATCAAGCGCACCGAAGGTGCAAATGGTACCGCTCTGGGCCAAGTAGCTTACTTCTCTTGCGCTGACGCACTGACGAACTCACATCCAGTGGTACTGGAAATCCAAGATCAGCATGGCAACATCAGCCGCTGCACCACGCAAGTGGATGTGTACGATCTGGAAAGCCCAGTCATCACTTGCCCGAACGGCATCGAAACAGTAACTGACCCGAACCTGTGTACGGCTATCGTGAACGGTATCGCTTTGCAGTATGTCCATGACAACTGCCCAGTGACCATCACGTACACCATCACAGGTGCTACGGTGAAGGCTGGCGCGACCAATGCTTCGGGTACGGTGTTCAACAAAGGCTTCTCGACGGTGACTTACTTGGTCGTTGACCAGGTTGGCAACGCTTCGACCTGCTCCTTCGATGTGGAGGTGGAAGACAAGGAGCTGCCGGTGATCAACTGCGGCAACATCACGAACATCGTTCGCTCGAACGCAGTTAACCAGTGCGGTTACATCGTTGCAGGTACGGAATTCAATCCGGCATCCTTCAGCGACAACTGCCCAGGTGCTACGATCCGCAACAACTACAACAACAGCAGCAGCCTCGCTGGCGCAGACTTCCCGGTGGGTATTACCCTCGTGATCTGGACGGTGACGGACGCTTCTGGCAATACGACAACCTGCATCAGCAAGGTGACGATCAACGACACACAAGTGCCGACGATCTCTTGCCCGACGGCTGCGGCTACGGCATTCAACAACGACTTGGGCCAGTGCTCGAAAACCATCCTGAATGGTGCCATCGACGCAGCCTTCTCGGACAACTGCCCAGGCGCATCGCTGCTGCACAACTATGTGACGGCTCCTAACCACTGGACGCTTTCTGGTGCGACCTTCCCGGTTGGCTCGACTACGGTGGTGTTCACAGTGACAGACAAGGCTGGCAACAGCACATCTTGCTCGATTGTGGTGAAAGTGACCGACACAGAGAAACCCACATTCGTGAACTGCCCGACTACGATGGTCATGGTAGGCAACGACGTGGACAAGTGTTCTGCAAAAGTGAACTGGCCTCAGCCGGTTGCCGAAGACAACTGCGACATCCTCGCAGTGGTTCAGACTGGCGGCCCTGGCAGCGGTACGGACATCGCAGTGGGCGCACCGTTCACGGTGACCTTCCGCGCAACCGACGTGAATGGCAACACACAACTCTGCATTTTCCAAGTGCAGGTGGTGGACACACAGAAGCCGCAGTTTGATGCGGACATCGTGATGCCTGCTGATGTGACGGTGCAGTGCGATTTGGTTCCGCTTCCGTTTGTGCTGACCAACAACGACGTGTTCGACAACTGTACCCCTTCGGCTCAGTTGGTGATCAAGTTCACACAGACCAGCACACAGGGTACAAACCCTGCACTGTGCAGTTTCTACGACTATGTGCTGACGCGCACTTGGACGGTGACAGACGCTGCGGGCAATACGCTCAGCCACGTCCAAATCGTGACGGTGAAAGACACCACCAAGCCGATCGCTAAGTGCAAAAACGGAACGGTCACGCTTGACAAGTTCGGTGTCGTCTCTATCACGGGCGCAGGCATCAACGACGGCTCGACCGACAACTGTGCTACTGGATTCCTGACGTTCACGGTTACACCGAGCGCTTTCGATTGCTCGAAACTCGGCGCGAACACAGTGACACTGACGGTGACGGACCCATGCGGCAACTTCTCGACCTGCCAAGCCACCGTTACGGTGCTGGAAGGCCCTGGCAAGTGCGTGCCAGAGTACGACCTCGCCAACTCGGTGAAGTGTGAGTGCAAGAACAACGCTACTACCGATGTCAACGGTCAGTTCAATGAAGTGATCCAGATCAAGGCCCTTGCGGGTCAGACATGGACGATCACTGCTAACACTGGCCTGTTTGCTTCTAACAGCCCTGCTCCTCCTGCTGCTCCGAACGGTCTTCCGGTCGGCACTGCAATGATCATGGGTTCTGCTGACGGCATTGACAACGACAAAGACGGCACGACGGACGAGGCTGACGAGATGATCTACTACACCCTGCGTGGCGTACACGTGGAAGCAGTGGGCTACACCGTCACCTTGAAGAACGTACAGGGTCAGGCACTCACGATCTCGAACAAGTGCTACTACCCGACACCGATCTTCCTGAACTTGAACGATCCATTCTGCTTGACCACCCCAGTGTTCACCATCCAGGTGGGCGACAACTACGGTGCAAGCGGTACGGTGACAGGTATCACGATCAACGGTGTGCCATCGACAACTTTTGATGCTAAAAAACTGGGCGTAGGCTCGCACAAAGTGGCGGCTACCTTCGATGCAGGTACAGCAACACCGTTTATCACGGTGAATGGTGTAGTAGTGAGCGGCTCTGATGCTGCTGCACTGGCTGATCCAGGTTGCCAGCAGATGGTGATGCAGTTCGTACAAGTGGTGGGCACACCTTCTCAGATTGTGTGCAACGACCAACTGTATGTCTCGCTTGAGGCAGACTGTACGTTCTCCGTGCAACCAGACGACGTGATGGAAGGCTCGTACTTCTGCTACGATGACTACAAAGTAGAGTTGGACAAACTG
>JAYSUY010000219.1:0-5719 GCA_043718855.1 Saprospiraceae bacterium
GTCCTACTTTTTGACCGAGCATGGCAAATCCATAGAGCCAGTGATTGAAAATATCTCGGTTTGGGCACAACAACATCGGCGAATGGTGATGGTAAAGCCCGAAGATGAGCCTTAAATTGATTTTGCAAACTGAGACTTGCCACCTTGTCTGTCCTTGTTTACTATCTACGGCTCAGCAGCGATACGTTTAGCCAGACTATTCCGATTATCAAGCAGTGATGTCATCGAAAACCTAAAAAGCCGACCATTCATGCGCCCACCGCTACTCGTCCTTCTCTTCCTGCTCCAACTCGTTTCGCTCCGAGCGCAAACGTTTTCCAGCACCGTCAATCAGTTGCTCCCCGATGACGGAAGCACCGTTTCTTTTGAGATTCCGGTCAGCAGCTTGCCCACTGTGATGGACACGACGTTCGGCATCGAGCAGGTGTGCCTGAACATCAACCACCCCTACGTGGAGGATATGACGGTGAAATTGGAGTCGCCGAACGGGCAAATCATCGTGCTGTTCGCCGGGGTCGGCGGCGGTGGGCAGAATTTCACCAACACCTGCGTGGCGGGCGAGGGCTTGAATTTTGCCCTAAATGCCGCCCCGTTTTCGGGCCTTTTCCAGTGCTACGGCGTACTGGGCAACTTCAACCGGGGCCAAAACCCGAATGGCACTTGGAAACTGATTGTCCACGACACCTACGCCGGGGCCGACCAGGGCTTTTTAGTGGATTGGAGCATCACGTTTGGCAACAGCCCGGCCAAGCCTTTCGTGTACCGTTCGAGCGACCTGCCCATCGTGAAACTCACGACCCTCGGTGCGCCCATCGACGACGACCCGAAAGTGCCCGTTTTGATGCAAATCATTGACAACGGCCCGGGCATCCGCAATTTCCCAGACCAGACGAACTATGCCTACGAAGGCAAAATCATGACCGAGTGGCAGGGGTTTACCGGGCCGTACTACCCGAAGAAAAACTACGATTTTGAGTTGGTGGACGATTTGGGCAATGAGATGGACAGCACAATTCTGGGGATGCCCCGCGAAAGCGACTGGATTTTCAAGGCCGAATACCTCGACCGCACGCTGATAAAAAACGCCGTCACCTACGAAATGGCCCGCCGGATGGGCGGCTACGCGCCCCGCACCGCGCCCTGCGAAATCGTGCTGGACGGCGAATACCAGGGGCTTTATTTCCTCACGGAAAAAGTAAAGCGGGACAAAAACCGCGTGGACATCGCCAAACTGACCCCGGAGGACATCTCTGGCGTGGATTTGACGGGCGGCTACATTTTTGAAATGAACATCAACAACAGCGCCCCGGCGGACTGGATTTCGGAGTACCTGCCCATCAATTCCGCCACCTGCCCGGCGAAGGTGGAGTTCAAATTCGTGTATCCGAAAAGGACCCAAATCAAGCCGCAGCAGGCCGAGTACATCAAAAAGTACACGGCCGATTTTGAGGATGTGCTGCGCGACAGCCTCCATTTCATGCAGCCCGACAGCGGCTACCGAAAATGGGCCGACGTGGCGACCTTCGTTAACTTCCTGATTGTCAACGAGTTCAGCATGAACTACGACAGTTACGGGCGCAGCACCTACCTCTACAAAGAAAAAGACACCGACGGCGGCCTCCTCAAAATCGGACCGCCCTGGGACTACGACCGGGCGTTCGATTATGCCGCTCCCCAAAACCTGAACCTCTGGGTTTGGAAACGTACACATGATTTTTGGCCCTTCCCCTTCTGGTGGTCGCGGATGTGGCAAGACCCTTCGTTCCGCCAACAAGTGGCTTGCCGCTGGCAAAACCTGCGGGCCAACACGCTGGCCGACGATGCTTTTCTGGGCCACATTGATTCGCTCGGCCTTCGCTTGGATGAGTCGCAGCAGCGCAATTTTCAGGTTTGGAAAGACCTCGGTGCCCTCACTTACCCGGCTCACCTCGACACGTTGAAGTCTTTCCTCGCCCGCCGCTTGCTCTGGATGGACTCCACGTTGGCGGCAGAACGCCCGCTGGCGACTTTTTCCGGGGAGCAAACCGGCCCGACCGATGCCTTTTGGTCGTTCGCGCCGAGCGACTCTACCGCCCAAACCTACCGCTGGGATTTCGGCGACGGCGACACTTCGGCTCTGCAAAACCCAGTGCATCAATACCTTGCGGGCGGCACTTACACCGTCCGCCTGACGGTTGGCTACGGGCAGAACGGCTGCACAGCGAGCGAGCAAGAGGTCATCCAGTTTGTTGTTTCGGGCACTGGCGAAGCCCTTGCGAGCGCGGTGAGCGTTTCCCCCAACCCGTTTTTTAACCATATTTTTTTGAAAAACGCGCCCAAAAACGCCGTCTGCGAATTGTCCAACGCCATCGGGCAGGTCATTTTTTTGGAAAAAAACTTGGAGCAGCACGATTTTTCGGGGCTGCCGCCGGGGGTTTATTTTTTGAAAATCATGGGCAAGACTAATGGAGTATTCCGACTCATCAAAGCCTAAGCCGCCTACCATTTCTTCATCAGAGTTTTGCCGCTGTTGGCGTCCTCGCCAACAGCAACGACAGAGTGAGTACCCAAGCCTAAGCATTCATTCCACCGCTTCTTGTTGGCGGGGACACCAACAAGGGCAAAACAAGATTCAAATCGTTCATCGTTTATAGTTCATCGTTCCTTATGAAGTTCTTCCTACCCATTTTCATCTTCCTTTTCACCCTCAGCGCCGCCGCCCAAATCCCCATCACCGGGCGCATCACCGATGCGAAAGACGGCGAGCCGCTCATCGGCGCCACCGTCGCCGTGAAAGGCACCGCGCTGGGCGCGTCCACCGATTTGGACGGGCGCTTCCGCCTCAACGTGCCGAATGAAGATGCCGTGCTGGGCATCGCCTACTCCGGCTACGTGTCGCAGACCATCACCGTCGGCAAGCAGCGCGACATCGTCGTGGCCCTCGAAGAAGACAACTCCGTGCTCAGCGAAGTGGTCGTGGTGGGCTACGGCTCTCAAAAGCGCAGCAGCATCAGCGGCGCGGTGTCGTCCATTACTTCGGATGAAATTGCCGAACTACCCGTGCTGCGCACCGAGCAAGCCCTACAAGGCCGCGTGGCCGGGGTCACGGTGGCACAAAACAGCGGTTCGCCGGGCAGCGCACTCACCGTGCGGGTGCGCGGCACCAGTTCCATCGGCAGTTCCAATCCGCTGTACATCGTGGACGGCATCCCGGTGGAGGGGCTGGATTTTCTCAACCCGAATGACATCGAAAGCATCAACGTTTTGAAAGACGGCGCCTCGTCAGCCATCTACGGCGCACGTGGCGGCAACGGTGTGGTGCTCATCACCACCAAAGCGGGCAAGAAAAATCAGGAAGGCCGCATCAGTTACGAAGCCTACTACGGGGTGCAAAGCCCCTGGAAAACCGCCAACCTGCTCTCCGCCCGCGAGTACGCCATCCTTTCCAACGAGGCGCACGTGGCCGCCGGGGTCACGCCGCTGCCGGAGTTCGCCAGCCCCGACGCGCTGGGCGAAGGCACCAACTGGCTCGACGCGATTTTCGCCGATGCGCCCATGAGCAGCCACCAACTGAGCCTGACGGGCGGCTCCGAAAAAGGCACCTACGCGCTGTCAGGCAACGTGTTCAACCAGAACGGAATCGTGGGCGGCGACAAGGCCGACTTTCGCCGCTACACCGTGCGGGCCAGCGGCTCCAATGCGGTGAAAGAATGGCTCACCATTGGCACCAACATCGGCTTCACTTCGCTGACGCGCAACGGTTTGCCGGAAAACAACGAGTTCGTCACGCCCCTCGCGCGGGCCTTGAACATGGACCCCGTCACGCCCGTGCGCAAGTCCAACGGCACCTTCGCCTACTCGCGCTATTCGGACACGGACATCACCAATCCGGTGAACGCCATCGAGCAGACCTACGACCGCTGGCACTCCGACCGGGTGGTGGGCAACGTGTTCGGCGAATTGACTTTGATGCCCGGCCTGACCTTCCGCTCGGCTTACAGCGTGGACGCTACGTTTGCGCAGCAGGGCATTTTTTTCCCTAAATTTGACCTGAGCAACAACCCCGTGCTGGCCGACGCGCCTGCGGGAGAGAAAAAATTGGTCAACTCGGTGGTGGTGAACAACAACACTTGGAAAAACTGGCAGTGGGAAAACGTGCTCACCTGGCACCACACCTTCGCCCGTCGCCACGACCTGGTGCTGACCGCTGGCACCTCGACCATCGAAAACCGCCACGATTACAACGGCGGCGCGAACACCAACCTGCCGTCCAACGACCCAAAGGACGCTTTCATCTCCAACACGATTGACCCGATTGCCTCGCAAAGTGCCTACGGCGGTGCCGACGAATCGGCTTGGCAATCCTACTTCGGGCGAGCCAACTACGAGTTCGATGGCAAATACCTGCTGAGCGCATCCTTCCGGGCCGACGGATCTTCAAAATTTGGTGCCAACAACCGCTACGGTTATTTCCCCTCCGTCTCGGCGGGCTGGATTGTGAGTCGTGAAGATTTTTGGAAAGATAATCTGGTCAATTTCCTGAAAATCCGCACCTCTTGGGGGCGCAACGGCAACGACCAAATCGGGCCTTACAGCTATACCACGATTGTCTATTCCGGCCAAAACTACACCTTCGGCCCCAACCAAGTCATCACCAACGGCAGCGTAGCGCTCACCGCCGCCAACCCAGACATTAAATGGGAAACCATCGAACAAACGGACTTCGGCGTGGATGCCGAGTTGTGGGACGGGCGGGTGTCGTTCACAGGAGACTACTACCTCAAAAACACCCTCGATATGCTGTACGCTACGCAGATTCCGCTCACGCCGGGCACCGCTGCGCCTGTACAAAATGTCGCCAGCGTGGAGAACCGGGGGCTGGAACTGGCCGCTGCTTACCGCAACCGCGACCGCGCGTTCAAGTACAGCGTAGGCGGCAACATCGCTTTCGTGAAAAACGAGGTGACCGGCCTCGGTGCAGGCAGCGAACCCATATTCGCGGGCCGCGTGCAGTCGGGCAACGCCGACGTGACGAAAACGGATGTCGGCCAGCCCATCGGGTCGTTTTTCGGCTACGTCACCGACGGCATTTTCCAGAATGGGGCAGAAATCGAACGCGCGGCCTTCCAAAACGAAAACACCGCTCCCGGCGACATCCGCTTCAAAGACCTGAACGGCGACAACAAAATCACCTCCGCCGACCAGACTTACATCGGCAACCCTTCGCCCGATTTCACCTACGGCGCGACGCTGGATTTGGAGTTCAAAGGTTTTGACCTCGGTATTTTCCTGCAAGGCACACACGGCAACGACCTCTACAACGCCACCGTGCGCTACGATTTCAACTACGTCAACCGCCCGGTGTCGGTGCTGAACCGCTGGACTGGGCCCGGAACTTCCGACTCGGAGCCGCGCGTCAACCTGCTTGACCCCAACCAGAACGCCCGCGTGAGCGACCGCTTCGTGGAGGACGGCTCGTACCTGCGCCTGAAAAATGTGCAGTTGGGCTACGCGCTCCCGAAGTCGGTGCTGAAGCGCATCCATTTTGAAAAATTCCGCCTCTACGTCTCCGCTCAAAACCTGTTTACCTTCACGCAGTACACGGGCATGGACCCCGAAATCGGGGCCTACGGCGGTGCGCTGAACGCGGGCGTGGACAGGGGTTTTTACCCACAGGCGCGGGTGCTGCTGGGAGGGGTGAACGTGACGTTCTGACCTAATTTTTAACGCTTAAACCTCT
>JAYSUY010000220.1:0-5718 GCA_043718855.1 Saprospiraceae bacterium
AGGAGAAAAATGCCCGTTTTGATTGATAAAAACAGTGGAGGCCAGCGTGTTGCAGCGGAGTTGCTGAGCGGCTTGCAAGTCTTTTTCGGGAAATAGATCGCCCATCAGCGCCTTCGCATAGGCTGAGTAGCGCACAAATTTTTTCTTCAACATCGGCACCTGCTTCAGCATCACGTCGCGCATGGCCACGGGCGCGTCCTTGCCGTTTTCGGTCTGCGTCATGATGGGGTCCATGCTGCCGTTGCCGTCAAAGTCCTTGGCAAACATCCGCAGAGGGGCCTCTGGCGAGGCTTTGTAGCGGGTGTTGAGGCCGATGTTTCCGGCCACCAAATCCATGTCGCCGTCCTTGTCCACATCGGCGGCGGCGAGGCTGTGCCAGAAACCGTCGGTGTTTTCGAGGCCGAATTTGGCGGTCGCCAGTTCGAGTTTTCCACCTGCTACGGCGAACACCTGCACGGGCATCCACTCTCCCGCCACCACCATCTCGTCCTTTTTGTCGCCGTCCAAGTCGGCCCACAGGATGCTGCGCACCATGCCGATTTTGGCGAATGCCGGAGCGACTTGCACCGTAACATCCTGAAACACAGCGTTGTCATTTTTTAAAACAAAAGAACTGGGCGTGGTGGGGTAACTGCCCGGCACGCACCAGCCGCCGAGGAACAAGTCTTGGTCGCCGTCGCCGTCGTAGTCGTGTGCGCTCACGCTGTAGAGGCTCTCCTTCGCCAGCGGTATGGCCCCTACGGCGCGGCTGAGGTTTCCCTTGCCGTCGTTGAGGTAGAGCCGGGGCGGGTAGTTGGGGCTGTTGGCGGGGAAGGAGTTGCCGCCCGAACACACCACAAGGTCGAGGTCGCCGTCGCGGTCAGCATCGAAGAAGGTGCAACCAGTGTCCTCGTAGGCTTGGTCGGCGACGAGTGTGGCGGCGGAACTGGCGCGGAAGCCGCCGGGGGTTTGTAGGAAAAGGCCGCCCGGCGCATTGGGGCCGTTGCCGATGTAGCAGTCGTCAAGTTGGTCGCCGTTCACATCGCCGACGGCGATGCAGGGGCCGGGGGCGCTCATTTTCCAGGGCAGCAACCGCTCTTGATTGAAATCCTGCACGGGGTCGTCGCGGTGGAGGAAATCGGGGGCCGCAGCCGCTGTGAGGAAGGGCTTGGCTGCTGTGGGCGGGGTGAGTTGGCCGGGCTGAGCGTCGGCGTATTTCACTGTAATCCGCTGATTGGCAGGCACGTTTTGCAGCACGACAAGTTTTTTTCCTGGAAATTCCACCTCCACGCGGTCGAGCGTTTGGGCTGCGCCCAAACCGAAATGGAACAGCGGCTCTACGGAAGAGAAGAAGCCCCGCGTGGGCGTGAGGTCGGCGTATTGCACCTGGCCGCCCGCCTGAATACGCGCCCGCGCACCAGTGGCGAAGGGGTTTTTCGGGGAGCCTTGCGGCTTGATTTGGAGCCACGCGCCGCCCTTGCCGAGTTCGCGGGCGCGGTTCTGGTAGATGCTCGCCGGGCTGTCCAAGTTGTTGACCACCAAGTCCAAGTCGCCGTCGTTGTCGAGGTCGGAGTAAGCCGTGCCGTTGGCGTAGTTGAGTTGCGTGAAGCCCCAAGCGGTGCTCACATCCTCGAAACTGAGGTCGCCCCGGTTGCGGAAGCAGTATTTTTGGAGGGGCGTGTGGGGGATGAGGTCGAGGTAATCCTTGATGTCGGGAAACCGCGCCGCAGTGAGGCCGCCCGATTTTTGGATGGAGTCGGCAGTGAAACTCAGGTAGTCGAGGTTGCTCACATCGCGGCGGTAGCCGTTGGTGATGAAAATGTCGCGCTGGCCGTCGTTGTCGTAGTCCTGCATGAGCGCGCCCCAACTCCAGTCGGTCTGGAAAATGCCCGCGAGGCAGCCGATTTCGCTGTATCCGCCGCCAGTGCCGTTGCTGAGTTGCAGCACGTTGCGCATCTGCTGTTGGCCGTAGCCGTACTTCGCCAGCGTGGTGTAGCGATCGAGCAGCATGGTGGTCATCAGTTCCTTCTGGCGGGGGTAACTCTCGGCGAGCATATCGAGCGCGATGAGGTCATTGAAGCCGTCGCCGTTGATGTCGGCGATGTCCACGCCCATCGTGTGGTTGCTGCTGTGGCGAAAAGTGCTGCCGTAGCGGTCGCTGAAATTGCCGGGCTGAGCGGCATTGTTCATCAGCACGAAGTCCGGCTCGATGTAGTCGTTGGCCACCATCAGGTCTTGGAATCCGTCGCCGTTGAAGTCGGTGGCCGTCACGCTGAGGCCCATCGCGCGGGTCCAGATGCCCGCTTTTCGGCTGATGTCAGAGAAGGTGACGGCCCCGGTAGCGGGGTCGGTGTTGTTGCTGTACAAGTGGCTCGATTCGCCCGCGTCCTTCGGGTCGGTGATGCGCACTGGCTCGCCGCCGCCGTCGGGCTGCATGAGGCGAACGCCGTTAACCGACTTAAAATCAGTGGGATAGTTGAGCACAAAGCAGTCGAGGTCGCCGTCGCCGTCGGCATCGAAGAAGTTGGCGTGGTTGCTGGCCGAGGGGTCGGCGAGGCCGTACTGCCGGGCTTTTTCGGAGAAAGTCCCGTTCTGGTTGTTCACAAAAAGCAGGTTACGGCGGTTGTCGCTCGCCACCATGCCGGTACGGCACACGTAGATGTCCTGCCAGCCGTCGGCGTTCACGTCCACGATGGTCACGCCGGTTTTGTCGCCCTCCTTGATGCCCACGCCGGCCTGCTCGGTGATGTCTTTGAACTTCATGCCGCCCTGGTTCAGGTAGAGCCGACAGGCTTCCTGAGTGCTGACAAAAAAGAGGTCTTGCAGCCCGTCGTTGTTCACATCGATGATGCCCACGCCGCCGCCGTTGTAGAGGTAGGAGTTGGTGAGCACGGTGTTGGTGTGGGTCTCGGTCATGGTATTCGTGAAGTCCACACCCGTGTCGGCGGGCTTGAGCAGGGCGAAGAGCGCGTCGGGCGGCGCGGTCTTTTCGGTAAAGGAAACGGCCGCTTTGGAGGGGTCGTATTTGGCGCAGCCGAGGGAGAAGAGGAGAGCGAGGGCGGCGAGGCAGAAGTGCGTGCCAGCCGTCAGGAGGCAAGGCTGCGTGCCAGCAAGGTTTTGTTTTTGTAAAAAATTCATGCTGTATCTGAGAGCAAGGTTTGGTAACGACTGAAAAATGTGTGGCAAGCAACTTCCTATAAACCGGCGTTTTAACGCCGGGAAAGGGCGAAAATCTAAATGGGTTTTAACCCAAAAATGGATGGTGAAGGCAGTAACAGAACACTTTTCGGGTTAAAACCCGCCAACAGCACTATTAGCATCCCCGGCGTTAAAACGCCGGGTTATAGGAAAGCAGGTTCGATGCAGCCGATTGAGTTACGCCAATCGAATCAATCGGCCCAACCGAAAAATCGATTCAATAGTGCAGCACCCGGATGTTGTCCAACTGCACCGTCCCTTTGGTCCGGTCGTACTGGCCGTTGGCGTTTTTTCCCAAAAAAGCCCGAAAGTAGAGGCCGTGCCGGGCCAGTTTGGAGTCCAGCAGGGATTCGGTGAGGTTGATGTAGATTTTGTTCCAAGCGCCATCGGTGGGGTTGAACTGGTATACGGGGAAGAATTGCTCCAAGCCGGGATTGTTGTCACCAATAAGCGAGAGGGAGAATTCAATGTCGCATTTGTAGTGCAGTTCGAGCCAAGTAGGGTATTCGCGGGTGGTGGGCAGGTCGGCCTTTTCGGTGTCAATTTCCATCACAATGTGCGGCGTATCTACTTCCATCACCAAGCCTTTGCCTGTAAAACCCATGCCGGGAAGGATTTTGAACACCCGCGAAGTGTCTCCATCTCGATCTTTGATGACCACCGAACTGCCCCCGTCGAAGGTAGTCCGTTCGAGCGTCCAAGCAAATTTTACGTCTGGGTCATAACTCGTAACGGGCTTTATTTCAGTGGTTTGAGCCGGTGTTAGGTTGGCTTTCCCCACATATTTCACCATGAACGGGTATAGGTTGGGCGTAGCCGTAATGCCGTTTTCTTTCACGCCGGGGTACACCACGATCTCGCTTTCACCTTCGGCAAGTATCGGCACGGTGGAGGGCAGGGTGTAGGCACCCAAAAATTCGCCGTTGACGTAGAGCCAGCCGTCGGCGATCTTTTGCAGGGCTGCGCCGCCTTCGGCATTCACCGTGAATGGCTGGATGGTGAGGTAGGCCGGTATCTGCTCCGTTTGGTCTTTGCAGGCGGAGAGCGCGGCGAGCAGGGCAAGCAGGAGGATGTTTCGGAAAGTAGAAAATGTGGTCATGTGCAAAGTTTGTTTGTGAAGGGCTTGTCGGTAGCACGGCCTTTACGCCGTCGGGACAAGGGGCGTTTACGCCCATGATATCATCGCCGTAAACGGCGTATATCCCGACGGCGTAAACGCCGTGCTACCGTCCCCGCCCTTCCAATTTTCCCCGAAAACGTGCAGCCCTCAGATTCGTTGCCAAGCGAAAGGCCCAATGAGCAGAACCCTACGCTGAGTGTGTGAACAGGTCCCACACCTCGCTCATCGTTTATCCTTCATCGTTCATCGTTTCCTCCACACCACCTCCTCCGCGCCCAACTCCTGCGCCAGGTGCCGGGCCAGCATAAAAAAGTAGTCCGATAGGCGGTTGAGGTATTGCAGCACAGCGTCCTCCACCGGTTCGCCCGATTCGAGCAAGGCCACCACCAAACGCTCGGCTCGGCGGCTCACGGTGCGACACAGGTGGCAGTGCGACACCACCGGGTGCCCGCCGGGGAGGATGAAATTGCGCAGCGGCGGCAGCGATTCGTCCATGCGGTCCATTTCCTGTTCCAACAGTTGGATGTCTTCGAGCAGCAGGTCGGGCGTGGGCAGCGACTTTTCGGGATCAGAAGCCAAGTGCGCCCCGACGGTGAAGAGGCGGTGCTGAATGTCGGAGAGTACTTGCCGCGTGTGCGCCTCCCCCACCCCATCACGGAGCAACCCGATGAACGAGTTGAGTTCGTCAACCGTGCCGTAAGCGTCCACCCGAAGGTGGCTCTTGGGTACCCGCCGACCGCCGAACAGGGCGGTCTGGCCCTTGTCGCCAGTTTTTGTGTAAATCTTGAACATGGTGGAAAGAGAACGATGAACTATGAACGGCCCAACCCATTGAATAGCAATGGTCTGCATTGTTCATAGTTCATACCTCATAGTTCATGGTTAGTCGTTGGCTTAGCCGCCGCCGCCTTTAGCATCTGTGGGAATCACGCCCTGCTGGTCAGCCGCTTTTACGTCCAGTTTGCCTTTCAACTTGGCCTCTTTTTCGGCATCCTTGGCGGATTGGCGCACCGGATCCACCAGCACCTGATTGTTGAGCGCGGCCCAAGTTTTGGGTGCCCACTCGCTCATGCTTTTCTGCAATTCGGGCTTCATGGATTTGGGCTGAGCCGCCACGAGGCGCTCGAGCACCATCACTTTCAGTTTGTCTTTCAAGCCTTTGCACACTTCAGCCACATTGCCGTCGCCCGAAGCAGCGATCATGTCCAAGCACACCAGCGAGTGCTCAACTGCCGATTGCGTCTCCACGATACGGTGAAAATCCAAAAAATCCAAGATGGCCTGCTGGTCACCTTTTTTACACTTCGCCAGCACGGCTTTGTAATCCAACTTCATAAATTCGGCCAAGCGGAGCAGCTCCGGCGTGATCGCTGCGTCGCTGCCCGGAGCAGGTGCCGCAGGAGTTTCGGAAGTGCTTTCCC